>JANQKX010000374.1 GCA_028280915.1 Kiloniellaceae bacterium | reverse complement strand
TTTTCTGGCGCCAGACCGGCGACCGGATCGAGGCGGCCGGCGCCAAGGCCTTGATGCCCGGCACCGCCGCGGCCCTGGGCCGGGACATCGTTCACTCGGTCACCAATCCCATCGGCAAGATGACCTCGGCCCTGCACGTCTACGGCGGTGATTTTTTCGCCCCCGGCCGCAGCGAGTGGAATCCGGAGACGCTGGAAGAAAGTCCCTTTGACTTTGAGAAAAGCCGCCGCATCTTTAGGGAGGCCAATGCGCGCTTCGATAAAGGAGCCGCAGCATCGGCCGATTAAGGCGATTGGGTGGCATGGTCGGGGCGCCGCCCCTGCTTCGTCTGGTCGTAAATTGGATTTAAAAAAAAGAGGGCCAGTATGCCATCACTGAGTGGAATCAAAGTCGTCGAGTTTTGCGAGATCGCCGCCGGGCCGTTTTGTGCCATGCTGCTGGCGGACATGGGCGCGGAGGTGATCAAGGTGGAGCGTCCGGCGGGGGACGCCATGCGCATGTGGCCGCCGGTCAACGAGGGCTATAGCGAGAACTTCGCCTCGGTCAACCGGAATAAGCGCTCCGTCGTCTTGGATCTGAAGTCGGAAGCCGGCGTCGAGGCGGCCAAGACCATCATCCTGAACGCGGACGTGGTGGTGGAGAACTTCCGCCCCGGCGTGATGGCCCGCTTGGGGCTGGACTACGACAGCATGTCGGCACAAAAACCAAGTTTGATTTATTGCTCCATTTCCGCCTTCGGCCAAACGGGGCCGCGGGCCAAGGAAGGCGGCTTCGACCTGACCATGCAGGCCATGTCGGGGATCATGAGCATCACCGGGGAACCGGGCGGAGAACCCACCAAGTGCGGCCTGCCCTTGTGCGATTTCGCCGCCGCCCTTTACGGCGCCTTCGCCATAACCGCCGCCTTGCACGAACGGGCGCGCACCGGCAAGGGGCAAAACCTGGACATCGCCATGCTGGGCACGGCCCTGGCCATCGCCGCCTTGCAGACCAGCGAATACTTCGGCACCGGAAAGGACCCGCGCAAACTGGGATCGGCCCACCCGCGCAACGCGCCCTATCAGGCCTTCCGGGCGGCGGACGGCCATTTCGGCATGGCCGCCGGGAACAACAGCCTGTGGCATCACGTCTGCGACGTGGTGGCGCGCCCCGAATTGAAGGAAGATGAACGCTACCTCTCCCCCAGCCTTCGGGCCGCCAACCAGGAAGGGCTGCGGGACACCTTGGAAGAGATCTTCACCACCCAGCCCACGGAACATTGGTTGGCCGCCTTCGCCGCAGTTGGCGTGCCCTGCAGCCCCATCAACAGTTACTCCCAGGCCCTGAATGATCCCCAGGTGGCCCACATGGGCTGGGTCCATGACCTTGAGCTGCCCAACGGGATAACGACCCGCACCTTCGGCTCGCCCATCCGGGTCAACGGCGCGGCCATCCCGGTGCAGGCGCCGCCCCCGGCCCTGGGCGCCCATACGGAGGAAGTCTTGGCGGCGATCCATGAACGGGACAGGACCTCCACCAAGGCGGCGGATTAGGGCCGGGGTCCAGCAATGACGGACGAAACAGAGCTGCTGATAGAACGGGACGGCGCCCTGCTGTCCCTCACACTCAACCGGCCGCGGAGCGCCAATGCCTTGAGCCCGGGTTTGGTGGAGGCGCTGATTGGCGCCGTGACCGAGGCTCGGGAGGTGCGTCTTTGTGTCCTGCGCGGGGCTGGCAAGC
>JANQKX010000352.1 GCA_028280915.1 Kiloniellaceae bacterium | reverse complement strand
CACCGCACCCAACATCACCAGTACCGTCAAAAAATAACCGGATGCCAATACCAGGCTAAAAAATGTCATCATCAAATCAAAGGACCGACTGCCAACAACCGCGACCCCCAAGACACCGGCGAAACATAAAAATCCGACCACAGCCGCCACACCCCAGGGATCTCGCCAAAATCGGTAGATCACCAGGGCTAAAACAAGAGACAAAAACAGCAAACCTAACTCGATCAGCGCTTACACTCCTAAGACAAGAATTTCCCCTATATGATTTATCGCAGTTTTTAGTTTAACCTCAAGTGTTAATTTTCGCAAAATTCTGAAAATCTGTTCGCTGGGTGCTGCATTGGACGATTCTTTTGTGGATTGCGCTGCACAAAAGTGGAACCTTTTCCAAAGACAGATCTTGTTCAACGAGAATCCTCTCGATCGCTTGCCGCACGCTGCGCATCCTCGTATGGTCCATCCCCAAAAAGCCGGACACCAAAATAGTAAACCCACGAAATGGATCTGCACATTCTATCGTTAATTGCTGCATAAAGGCGCCCATGCCACGAGCTACCAGACCTCTTTGATCGATCACAATTCGCCAACATATCCTCGATAAATATGCGGTCTGCTTTCTCCCTTGGTAATCCCAAGGTTCCGTAAAGCATATCGTGGGTGTTACAAGCAGGGAGAAGATTTACTCCCTTAATTGAGTTTGGAACTATACTAGCAATTCCAGTGGCGGTTCCACACCCATTGGAACGATTTCCTAAGAGTTTCGCTTTGATTTTGGCTCGCCTTTTGAGTTCTTCGATCGAGGCATAACTAATGTTTCTGGTAATGTATTCGTCGACGCCTGGAACTTCATCCAAAATACCTAATTCATCTGGCGTACGGTAGAGATGAAAACAACTCGCTAAACCTTCAGCAATCGATCTTAGAACGGGTTTGTCGACAGGTATCGCGGTCAATCCTATTAGCTTCAAGTCCTCGGCAGACACAGGAGACCCTTTTATCAAGCATCCAACCACACGGTTGTTGGTAAACGTTAGATCATTCGTGTTTCTCGGCCTCCAGGACCCTGTGATACTCACAAGGAGGCTGATCTTCGGGACCAGTTCCCTTTCCGTGATACCCATTGGTAAGACCGATGTGATCTTCAGCTCCGTGGCAAAGTGGCCATCCGATGTAACCCAATCCCGCTTGCGGTCCACAGAGACACCATAAACCTTCACGATGTCCTTGATAGCCTTAGCCAGATCCCGGCGTTCCTTGTTTGGAAATGGCGCTTTTTCCATTGTTGCTTTGGCAAACGCCTCCGCTTTTCGGATAAGCGCCTGACGCCCTGTGTCCGTGGCCGGGGTCTTCTCCAGGGCCAGGCGGGTATTGTGGGGCAGGCCCCTTTCCATCTTCTGCAGGGTCTGGCTGCGCGGGTCGACCCGGCCGGTGATGGGAAAGCGCCCGTCGCGCTGGATGGTCTCGATGGCCTGGATCAAGGCGGGGGACACCCGTCCGTCCTTCTGCCCCCGGTACAAGGGGTGCATGCCATATTGCGTGCGCACTTGGATCGCGGACAGGACTTCCTGCACCAGGGTGACGTCGTGCTTCCGGTTCTGCGCGCCCTTGCCGACGCTGGCTTGTAAAACGAGCATGGCCTGTTCCTAAAGTTCAGCGAAAATTCATCACCAGGCCCGCGCCCGGCTCTAATCACTCAAGGACGGCGACCCTCGCCGAGGGATGACCGTCACCCAGGGGGGTGACCGCCACCCGGGGCCGACGTTCGGCCCGGGGGCAGTGCCTCTGCCTTGCGGGCTTCTTCTTCCTCGAAGGTGACGGCTTCGGCGATGACCTCGCCTTGCTGCAGGGCTTCGAAAAGGCTGTGGGCGATACGCGCCCGTGCTTTTGCCCGCGCCACATGGGGTGCACGCCATATTGCGTGCGCACCTGGATCGCGACTCACAACCTCCGAGAGCGGCATTCCAACCAAGAACGAAATCTCAGCGCATGGTTTCGCAACGGCTGACACTATTGAAGTTTTTCAATTTACAATCTTAACGTATTCATGGGTAATTATTTGCCTTGTCTGCAAAATTCCTTTTTTTGAAAAATGACGACGGAAGAACGAAAAAAACAACAGAACCTTAAACGCGCCGGCCTCAGTTGATGCATCGCCTTGATCATACCACCCGTTTCGGTTTTTCTCGTTTTGGTCCTGCATTACCGAATACTCGAACCAATGGGGATTGATGGCGGTGGCTTTCTTTTTGAACCCTTTATATTTTTGCCAATCGTATTTTTACCCAGTTTTTTTGTCGTCGGACGAATTCGTCAGTCAACAAAGCGTCGTTTTATCGATTTCTTGGTGTTGTCCGGTCTTTTGATATTGTTTTTGCCAGCCCTATTGTATGAATTGATTTCCCTCGCCTGCCTCATTGGTGGTGATTGCCCATGAGATTTGTTTCTGGAAAAACTCATACAAACCGCGCAGTTACTTAGACTGCTCAAACGGCACCGGCCCACGTATTTCTTCATATTTGAATTTAAATCGGCCAACCAGCAGACCGTTTTCCGAGTTCATAAGCCCACGCCCGGCTCCAATCACTCAAGGATGGGGAGCTTCCCCAAAGGGACGACCCTCGCCTGGGAGGCGACCGTCACCCGGGGCCGACGTTCGGTCCGGGGCCGACGTTCGGCCCGGGGATAGTGTCCCTGCCTTGCGGGCTTCTTCTGCCTCGAAAGTGACGGCTTCGGCGATGACCTCGCCTTGCTGCAGGGCTTCGAAAAGGCTGCGGGTGGAGAGCGCTCCGGCCTGCCAGGCGGCCACGTGGGCGTTGAGTTCCTGGGCGCTCATGGCCACGGGCAGGTAATCCCGGTTGAGGTCGAAGCGTACCGCGCCGGGTGTCCCCGCCCAGGCGGCCAGCATGGCCAGGGCACGGGTCAGGCCGTGGGAGATGGCCTGGGCCAGGCCCGCGAGTACGGAATTTTCCCCAGCCCGGCGCAGGGCCATGGTCTCCGCCGCCTCGGCGGCCCGCTTGTCCGGCGCCAAGAGGCGGGCGCCGATGGCGGCCATCTGGGCCTCCTTGGCGTCCAGCCGTCGTTCCAGCGTGCTCAACCCCTGTCCCTTAAACTCCAGAAAGCTCGCCTCGGCGTCGGGCGAGGCCAGCACCCAGGCCTCACCCGCGCCGATTGACAGGCCCTCGCCTTCTTCCAGGCGGTGGCCGGTGATCACCGCCGTGGGCAGGCCGGTGAAGTGGGCGCCGTGTTCCAGATCCGCCGTGGAGCGGTAGTGGCTGAGGTTCACGTTGACCAGATCCAGCAAGGGCGGCTTGTCCACCGCCGGCCGGGTATCCTTGGGGCCCAGGAACACGAAGGGAATGAAACTCATGCGCCGGCCGTTCATCAGGGGCTGGATATCCTGTCCCGCCTGACGCCAATCGTCGTCGATCTTGCGATAGAGGCGCTGGCGATAGAGCCCCTCCCCGTCCAGGTCCAGCACGCGGATCTGGGGCAGGTCCAAGCTGGCGAACTCGTCTTCCGGGTCGCCGACGGCCACGCTTTCGGCCAGGCGCACCTGGGTCAGGACGGTGGCGTTGTGGCGCTGGCCCTCGCGCCAGTCGATGATGTCCTCGGCGCGGAACAGGCGCAGGAAGGGCCGCTGGTTGGCGCCGGCGGCCTGACCGGCGGTGACCAGCTCGGGCCGCGCCGGCGGGTGATCCGCCAGGATGCCGCAGCGCCCCACGGTCAAGACCTCGCGCACGCAAGATTCGGCGAAGGCCGGCAAGGCCAGACCGGCCATGTCCACGTCCTGGGACAGGGGATCCAGCGCCGGCGGCAGGTCCACCCGGGGCGCCCGGCGAAAGATCAGGCCCAGCATGCCGTCCAGGGTGCGCTGGGAAGCGTTGTAAAACAGGGCCCGGGCCTTATAGGCGCCATAGTCCCCGTCGCTTTGACCGTCCAGGCGGGGCAGATAGAGCTCGCCCCTGGCCTGCACCGCCTCCTGGCCGGCCACCACGTCGCGGCACTTGCGCCACAGGGGCCAGCGGCCGGCATAGTCCAGATGGGTGTCGCTAACTGGCATTTTTTCCGTCCTTTTTTGCTTGGAAGACGAGGCTCGCCGCCCTTCTCGTGTGGCGGTGCCGAAGGCATCCGGCGGCGGCCCCGCGGGCACCCGATCGGCTTAGTGACCAATGGTTTTGGCGGGCAATGGTTTTGGCGGCCAATGTTTTTGGTGACCAATTGTTTAGGCAACGGCCAGGCTTGGTTCAGGCGGTGGCGCTATCTTAAAGACATGACTTTTCCGCCACCCACGGCCCGCATGACCGGCTTGGTCGGCGCGGCCGGCAACAGGAGGATAGATCCATGACCGTACAGCACCGTTCCAGCCCCATCGAGCCGGTGGAGATCACCCACGCCGACCTGCAGCGTGCCATCGCACGAGGTCGTCAGCTAAGGGCGGAAGCCTGCGCCGGAATGTCCCGCGCCCTGGTAGCCAAGCTGCGCTCGATCTTCAGCGGCCGTCGCCACAACGAGGCGAACCCGTCCGGCCAAAGCCACCACATGGGCTCGGCGGCATAAAGCAGACACAGGCCAGGGGTGCAAGACACCCGGCCTGTTGCCGCGCCCGAGCCGATAGAAGGTCAGAGCGAGCCACAGGTCAACTGAGCAGTTGACGTCAACTGGGAACGTGAGGTCAATTGGGAAGGTGACAAAATCCCAAAAACTCTGAAGTCCGCGCTGGCGGGCGGAGCGCAAGCTCCCTTTCTCTGGGATCAACACTGCCTGGATCAAGAAGGGACAGCTTTTAAGCGCTCATTTGATCCAAGCCTCGGGTTGCGGTGACAACACATCCGAGGCACCGGATCAGCCCGTCCCGGCGCGCCGGGTAAGGCCGGTATCGCGATCCTATCCCGGTGCCCAACGGCACCGGCCGCGACACCGCGCCTTTCCCGATTTTTTTGGACCCGACGCTCCATCCGCCGGCAGCCAAACGCCTGCCTTACCTCCCTTAGCGCAACATTGCCCCGGCATCAGCCGAGGCCACCAAGGGTGCCGGCGCCGCCCTACCGCCCCGCTCCCCTTCGCCGACTCTTCAGCCAGCATAAAAAGGCACAAACAAAAGAGGAAATGACGAAGCTATAGATAAAAACGAAAGGGATGCTCATAAGGTAATATGCGTTGACGCCAGACAAAACGGCGCCGATGAGATGGACGCCCGCGGTTACGGCAAGCCCCGTCAGGAAAACGACCAACACCGGCTTTTTCAACCAGCACCAAAACAAGATGGTCAACGCCGGTGTCACGGTAAAAAGAAACCAGTGTTCCCAGGCCATCAGGCTTCCAAAGAAATGTTCAGTTTTACCCAGCGTGACGTCCAAACCCGAAAACTGATCCCGTCAGCACTTTTCAACCTGAACATCTTTCTCTCCCGGCCTTTCAAGGGGTCGGCAGTCGGCTGAGGCCAAGGGACAAATAAAAGTAGACCCACAGGGCCATGGGAATACCATACCAGTATTGGCCGAAGGGAACGGTCGGCAGGACCATCACGAAGCCGACGAACGCCAAAAACAAAAACCACCGATTCATCTTGCGTACATTCGCAACGGTCATCGGCACGGACCGCCCGGCCCCCACGCACGCGACGTGCGCCACAGACCAGCCTGCCGAGGCGGCCAAAATTAACGGTACGCCTTGCAAGGGGATACCAATAGAATCCGCCCAGTAAGGAAATTCCTGCCGCTGAAGTCCCTGCCCCAGGTCGAACACAAAACCGCCGGCGCTCAGCAACGGCAAGACGGCGGCCAAGACAAAAAACATCCACCGGTGGCTCGGAGATACAATCTGTCCCCATTTGAAGCGGGACAATGCCAGGGCCAAGAGAGAAAAAAGCAAAATCATGATGCCCATGTCCTGAAGCCAGAATTTCCAGGTGACATGAGCGTCTCGCAGCTTGAAATAGGCTTCACTCTGCCCTGGCTCCAATAATTCCAACCCCGCTTCGAAGACCGTCTCATTGTCATAGGGGTCCATTCCCAAGGAAAACCCGAAAAGGCCCAAACCCAGGAAGACGGCCAGAAGCCCGTACCGAGTTCGTCTCGGAACCATTAAAATGCGTCGAAGCTCAAACCTAATTTTTCTGTCCCTTGTTGGACTTTTGCAACTCTACTATAGGATTTAAATTTTCATATCGTCATATTAGATCTAAATACTTTTTATGGCAGAATTTTGGCCTCTCCCACAATTTTAATTGCGAATCTCTTTCCCTCAGTACGCAACATGCCCATCAATCCCGCCGCCCCATCGTCTCCCTACGCCGCTTTCTTCGCCACCGGATCGCCGTTTGGATCAGACCCCAAAGGCCATAAGCGCACATGCAAAAGAAAAACCAGTGCACTGCCA
>JANQKX010000340.1 GCA_028280915.1 Kiloniellaceae bacterium | reverse complement strand
TGCCAAACGGTCAGGCGCCGTCCGAGATGAACGGGAATGCACACACCGCGGGCAACGCCGCCGATGGGCACGGATCTGATGAAGTTGACCTTGCTTTCGATCGTGGTGGTGGTCTCACCCTCCCCCAGTGTCATGGCGGCCGCCAGCCCGCCCAAGGCATCGGCAAATCCCAAAACCGCCCCGCCGTGCAGCACCCCATTGCGATTCTTGAACTTGTCGTCACAGGCCAACTCCCCGACCAGTTCCTCCGGGCGATAACTCACGATACGGATGCCCAGGGTCTGCCCAAAGGCCGGTATCTTTCGCTGTGCTTCCTGCGCCCGATCCATGACAGCGTCCCGGCTCAACTGATCGAGACCAAAATGGCGCCCGCCACAATCAAGGCCACGCCGGCCCAGCCGGCCGGGGACAGGGTCTCGCCCAAAAACATGACTCCAAAAACGGCAACCAGCACGACGCTTAACTTATCCACGGGCGCGACCTGGGAAGCGTTGCCAAGTTTCAAGGCGCGAAAATAGCAGACCCAAGAGGCACCGGTGGCCAATCCTGAGGCAATGAGGAAGCCGGCGCTTTTTAGCGAAAGCCCGTCCAAGGTCTGGAATTGTTTGGTAACGGCCAGTATCCCACCGAGCACCAGAATCACAACGATGGTGCGCAGAAAGGTGGCGAAGTCCGGGTTGAGATTGTTCACGCCCAGTTTTGCGAAAATGGCGGTGAGCGCGGCGAAAATCGCGGCCAAGAAGGCCCAAAGCTGCCAAGAATCAAGCAAATTTGTCATCTCTTCTCCTATCACTTTCTCCCGGCACGACGCAAAGGGTTTGGTCGAAATCCGCTGAAAGCCGGAAGCCGCTGAAAAGGGGGCCGCGTCCGCTTTTGTCGGGGACGGCCCCGGGAAGCTGGCACGGGAGTGGGTGCCGAAAGCAAGGGTTATACTATCATACGCCGTTGAATTCGCATTGAATATGGCATTGATTACGGGGCTCACCAGCACCGGAGATCTCCCTGTCCATGCCAATTGCCGGCCCACAGAATGCGCATAGGCTGGGGCTCTGCCGGGCTTGGTCGAAACCAGCAAAGCCGGCGACCACCGCCGATGCGCAGCCCAAAGAAAAGAAATTCTTAAACATGGTCCGGTCTTTTCCAGCCTGTCAATTCATGAAGTTTTGCGTCCACCAATCAGAATTTTTATATTAAGGGACATTTTAAAATGTCTCTATAAGGCGAGAGTTTTTGGTCCTTATGTTACACACCGGTAAAATTTTCTCTGTCGCCCACCATGACTTCCCTGACGTTTCGCCCAACCATTCGATCGTACAATCTCCCGAGATCGATTGAGTTCTTCAAACACAAAATTTAAGATGTCCCTTTTTAGTTCTTGAAAAGTTCTGAACAAAGAGCTTCGGTCAAAGCTTGGAAACAAAGTCGGGTGGTTTCAAAAAAATATCAATAGATAGTCGCAATGACGCCATCGAACTGGCCAATGGTGTGGCGGCAGTGCTTCTTTCCGGGTACCATACGACGACGAGGCCGCCACTTGGGCCGCCACCTGGGCCGCCTCGGCGGAATCGCCAACAACGTCGACCGAGAGCTAAACCTGACCTTTCGACCATGACCGAAGACCCCATCCTCATAAGACAGGCCGGCACAAGTGATGCCGCGGCCCTTCACGCCCTTTACGTTCAAGTTCAAGGCCTTCACGCGACCCAGGAACCTGACTTTTTCCGCCCGCCTGTCTCCCAAGAGGCCTTTGCCGCTCATTTGGCCGAGCGGGCCGCGGGCCCGGCCCAGCACCTTGTCTTGGCAACAATGGCGGATCGGGCCGTGGGTTTTGCCCAATACCGTTTCTGGCGGGCGCCCGCGACCATTTACCGCTCGGCCCTGCGCTTGGCCTATATTGACGGCTTGGTGGTGGACCAGGCGGTCCGGCGCCGCGGGGTGGCCTCCCGCCTTCTGGACCATGTCAAGGCCGAGGCGGCCACGGCGCGGATCGCCCGGATCGGCGTGGATCACTGGTCCTTCAACGCCGCCGCCCGGGCCTGTTTCCAAAAAGCCGGCTTCACCCTGCGCAAGGAAACCCTCTGGCTGAATGGTTAGCGAGGCCCTGTAACGACGTCCTGCCTGGCGCCTCCTCTTCCTGGCGCCTCCTCTTGGGCCGCTTGCCTCTTTTTGGGGCCGCTTAAAGTGAGGCAATCTTGGGTTTTCGTCTTGCCCTCGGGCCGGGAGACCGTCAAGAATGGCGGCCGCGCCCCTCGGCGCAGCAGGGATTCTTCGGCGGAACGACCTTGATGGCACAGCATAGCGTGATGGCAGAGCATAAAACGAAAGGGTGGCTCAGAACCCAAATGTCCTCGATCCGGTTTTGGGTCTTCTCCTTGATCGGCCTTTTGGTTCTGCTCATCATTTATTATATCGCCGCCGACCGGGCCACCCCCTTTACCAGCGATGCCTACGTCCAGGCCTACGTGGTGCAGATTTCACCCCAGGTGGAAGGCCAGGTGGTCCAGGTGCATGTGCAAAACGGCAGCCAGGTCAAAAAGGGCGCGCCCCTCTATCAGGTGGACGCCCGCCCCTATCAACACAAGGTGGACAATCTGCGCGCCCTCTTGGTCCAAACCCAAGCGGAGATCAAACAGCTGGAGAGCCAGCTCGACGCGCAAAAAGCCATCATCCAGCAACGGGAAGCGGACGTCCACCTGGCCAACAAGACCTATGACCGCATTTCGAAACTAGCCCAGGACAGCTTCGCGGCCCAGCAGCAGCTGGACAACGTGACCGATCGGGTCAGCACCAAAAAGGCCCTGCTGCACGAGGCCAATTCGGAAAGCGAAAAGCTCGAGCAGCGATTGAATGCCATGATCGACGGCGAGCATGCCGAGGTGCGTCAGGTCAAGGCCGAGTTGGCCCAGGCGGAACTGCGCCTGTCCGAAACCACGGTCTACGCACCCACCGACGGCATCGTCGATAACCTGCAGCTGCGGGTGGGGACCTATGTGCAGATCGGCGAGGGGGTGATGTCCTTCGTGGACACGGAGAAATGGTGGATCGTCGCCAACTACCAGGAAAACGCCCTCTCGGTCATCCGCCCCGGCCAGGACGTCATCCTGGGTTACTTCATGTATCCGGGCCGGCAGTTCACCGGGACGGTGGAGAGTCTCGGATGGGGCATTTCCCAGGGCCAGGGCCTGCCCACGGGAGACCTGCCCACCATCGACTCCACCAGCAGCTGGATCACCTTTTCCCAGCGCTTCCAGGTGCGCATCGATCCCGGGCAGATGCCCGAAGCCGCCCCCTTGCGCATCGGGGCCACCGTGCGCACGGCCGTGCTCACCGGCGACGACTGGCTCATGAACGGCCTCGCCCGGTTTTTGATGTGGTGCGCGGGCATCCTGGATTTTATTTACTGATTAACCAGTATTGCCAGGCGATCGCCGCGGAATGAGCGTGGCCGTCACCATTTGGTATTAAACCATAAGACAGTTTACCCAACGGGCCATCCGTGTTCCCATCACTATCGAACGATCCGCCTTGATGGTATCAGGATACAAAAAAAGACAGGCGAAGGGGGCGCGGGCAGATGGACAGGGCGCAAAGCAGCACGCAAAAGGGGAGTTTTGACCGAACGGTCATCGACGTGGTCATACGCCTGGCCTTCATCGGCCTGCTTGCCTTTTGGTCCCTGAAGCTGATCGCGCCCTTTATCACCGTGGTGATATGGGGGGTGGTTTTGGCGGTGGCGCTCTACCCGGTCTTTGCCTGGCTCCGCGACAAGCTGGGCGGCCGCGGCACCATCGCTGCCGCCCTCATCACCTTGGTCTTCCTGGCCATCGTCATTGGTCC
>JANQKX010000327.1 GCA_028280915.1 Kiloniellaceae bacterium | reverse complement strand
GTGGCTCTCAAGGCGTGCCGCCATGTTCACGGTGTCGCCCCAGGTGTCGTAAGCGAATTTGCGCTTGCCGATGACGCCGGCCATGACCGGGCCGCAGTCGATGCCGATGCGCAGGTCGAAGCCGCCGCCCGTCTTGGCCGACATCTCCTGCACGACGCGCCGCATGTCGAGGGCCATGCGGGCGATCCGCTCGACATGGTCCTGCGCGGGCTCCGGTATGCCGCCGACCGCCATATAGGCGTCCCCGATGGTCTTGATCTTTTCCACCCCGTGCTTTTCCGCCGCATCGTCGAAGGCGGAAAAGAGGGTGTTCAGCAAGGACACCATTTCCGGCGCCGATTTTTCCGCGCTCATGGCGGTAAAGCCCACCAAGTCGGCGAACAACACGGTCACCTCGTCGAAGTGATCGGCAATGGTCTCCTCGCCCCGCTTCAGGCGCTGGGCAACGGGCGCGGGCAGGATGTTGAGCAAGAGGCTTTCGTTTTCCGCGTTCTTTTGCTCGATCTCCCGGGTCTGGCGGTTGATCGCCTGCACCATGGTGTTAAAGACCCTGCCCAGCTGGCCCAGTTCGTCCCGGGAGACCACTTGAACCTGATGCTCCAGATCCCCGGCCGCCACCCGGTTGGCCGCGTGGGTCAGATGTCCCAAGGGCGAGCGGATGGAGGTGATGATGGCCATGGCGACCACCAGGCCGAAGAGAACCGCCAGCACCATGAGCACAAAAACCGTGACATGAGCTTCACCCATGATGTGCTTGACCTCGCTCATGGCGTCCCGCGCCCGGCTGGAGGAATAGGCGTTGAGCACCGCCAGACGCCGCTGCAATTGGGCCACCTGGGCGTCCCCTTTTTCCCGGCTCAAGGTTTGCGCCGCCGCCACTTCCCCGGCGACCCGCAAGCGGATGATTTCCTGCCACAAGGGATGCCACCGCTCCAAGGCCTGGGCCAAGGCTTCGATCTCCGCCGGGTCCCCCAGATAGCGCTGACGCAAGACGTCCAAAGACGCGTGGACCGTGGCCTCCAGCAATTCGATCTCTTCCCGGTGCTCCATCAGCCGGCCGAAGTCGGTCTCGTCGGCCAGATCGATGATCTCCCGCTGCATGGCCAGGATTTCGCTCTGCACCCGGTCCAAGGCATCGATGACGGTAAAAGGATGGTCGAACAGCAGGTGGGTCTGGCGTTCCAGCTGGTGCATCTCGGATATGGCATAAGCACCCAGGCCCGCCATGAGACTCAAAAGGGTGCAAAAGGCGAGAAGCAGCCGGCGGCTGATGGAGATGACCCAAAACCACCGGGGAATCGCCGCGCCGCCGCGCAGCTTGGCTAACCAGCCTTCCTCCTCGGCCATCTGCTTCTTACCCCCTTAAGCCAGGCGGGGCCGCCCCACCGCGGTCGCCGTCACCTCCATGTCCACGAACACGACCGTGCCCCCCGCGATCTCGGCGCTGCGCTCCTGCTGCTTGGCCTTCAGCTCCACCTCGCCGGCCCCCGCAGCGATGGCCTGCGCCGTCGCGCTCCGCCGGGCCTCATTCTCGGCGAAAGCCACCGCCGCGTCCAGCTCGGTGAATTCCTTCAGCCCGTCGCTCAGGTGAACCCGAAACCGCCCTTCCTCGGGCTGGGTGATCAAACAAGTGACACTTTGCATGATGCCGCCGGCCACCGCCCCC
>JANQKX010000274.1 GCA_028280915.1 Kiloniellaceae bacterium | reverse complement strand
TTCCCTCATCAAAGTGGCCCAGTTGATGAGTGATATCTCGGAGGTTAAGGAGCTGGACATTAATCCCCTGATCGCCGACGCCAATGGCGTTGCCGCCTTGGATGCCCGCATGCGGGTGCAAAGCTCGGCCGAACCGGACGGTTATCGCTTGTCCATCCGGCCCTATCCCAAGGAGCTGGAAGAGTCGGTGACCTTCGGGGACCGGCAGATCCAAATTCGCCCCATCCGGCCCGAGGACGAACCCGAGCACTTCGAGTTTCTGACCCAATTGGACCCGCAAGACCTGCGGTTTCGCTTTTTCGGGCCCTTCGATGTGTCGTCGCCCGGCCCCATGGCGCGGCTTACCCAAATCGATTTCGACCGGGAAATGGCTTTTATCGCCACCGCCGCCAAAGCGGATGGCGGATCGGAGACTTGGGGAGTGGTGCGCGCCATCATGGACCCGGACAACGAGCAGGGCGAGTTTTCCATCGTTCTTCGGTCAGAATTAAAGGGCCGAGGCCTGGGGACCTTGTTGATGCAAAAGATCATCACCTATTGCCGGGACCGGCAGACCGGGGAACTGATCGGTCAGATCATGGCGGATAACTACCGCATGCTTGCGCTGGCCAAAAAACTTGGCTTCCAAGAGGTGAACAACGACGACACCACCATGGTGGACGTGCGTTTGGAACTGCAAGGGTGACGTGGCCGCCCCTATGCGCTAGCCGCCGCGGTGATCCTTTTTGGCTTGGCCCCGCTTGCCGGTCGCCAGGACGTGCCCCTTTTGCCGGCCGGCGCTCAGGCGGGGCACCGCGGTTTTCCGGGTCTTGGATTTCATGCCCGACCGGGCGGTCCGTCCCGGCGGCACCTTGGAAGCACCTTTGCTTTTTTGTTTGAGCGCGAGGGCCGCCAGGGCCGCGGCCTTGTGTTCCTCGCGGGCTTCTTTGACTTCGATGTCGAACAGCCGGGCTTCGATCCGCTGCAGCGCGTGGCGCAAAACATCCGCCTTGCGCTTGGAAAGGTCGCCGCTTTGCCCCTTGCGCGCCTCCGCAATCGCCTTTTCCCGGGATTTGTCGGCGTAGCGGCGCAAAAGGCGCTCCCGCTTGCGCAGGGTGGTTTTGTCCAGATCCCGGATACTCCCGGTCAAGACATCTCGGATCATCTCGAATTCTTTTTCGGACGTGTATTTGGCCGCCCTGTTGAGAACCTGCGACATGACATGACTCCCAGATGAATCCTTGTTGTGATGTTACCCTAGCCTAACCCAACCGAGGCCACATCGCCAATAACCTCGGTGGCCTTTGCCGAAAGGCAGCCTGGCCTCACAGCTTGCCCTTGGGGGCCATATTGTCTAGGTAAGTTTGATCACCCCTCGGCGCGCCCATAGCGAGACCCCGAATGCTGCGCAAGCTGCTGATCCTTCCGCCCATTCTCATCGCCGTTGCGGTTTTTGCCTATGTGGTCAGCGAGAGAAACCCGCCCATGCGGGCCGAGGTTGCCGAGCGGGCCACCCTGGCGCGGACCATCGAAGCGCTCGATACGCCGGTGGTGCCCCGTGTGGTGGGCTACGGCACGGTCGAGCCCTTCCGGGTTTGGGAAGCCGTGGCCCAGGTGAGCGGCGAGGTCACCTATGTGCATCCCGAGTTTCGGCGCGGCGCGCTGCTCGAGGCCGGCACGGAAATTGTCCGCATCTCCCCGACCGAATACGAACTGGCCGTGGCGGAGGCGGAAGCCAACATTCGCGCCACCGAGGTGCAGTTGAACGAACTGGCTGTGACCGAGGAAAACAACCGCAAATCCCTCGATATCGAACAACGGGCCTTGGAAATCCGCGAGACC
>JANQKX010000256.1 GCA_028280915.1 Kiloniellaceae bacterium | reverse complement strand
TCGATGCGCTTTTCCGCCGCCTTGACCGCCTTGGCCAGGTCCGCCGTGGCGACCCGGGCGGCGGCCGCCGCGCGGCGTTTGTCTTTTTTGCTGACAAACTCTTCCTTGGCCGGCTTTTGCGAACGATCCTTGGCCCGCTCTTCCCGACGCTGTTCCAGCAAGAGGTTGCGATAGTCGTCCATGTCCCCGTCGAAACTGCGCACCTGACCCTTGGCCACCAGCCACAGCCGGTCGGCCACCAGCTCCACCAGGTGATGATCGTGGCTGATCAGCACCACGGCGCCACCGAAGGCGCCGAGGGCCTGGATCAAGGCCTGGCGGGCGTCCACGTCCAGATGGTTGGTGGGCTCGTCCAGGATCAGCAGGTGCGGGGAATCGCGGGTCATCAAGGCGAAGAGCAAGCGGGCCTTTTCACCGCCCGAGAGCTTGCCCACGGCCACCTCGGCCCGGTCCTGCCCAAAGCCGAAGCGGCCCAGCTGGGACCGCAGCTTCATCGGCGTCAGATCCGGCTGCAGGCGGGCCAGGTGATCCAGGGGCGTGGCTTCCAAGTCCAATTCCTCGGCCTGATCCTGGGAAAAGTAGCCCACCTTCAGCTTGCCGGAGCGGTTGGTGCGTCCGGTCATGGCGCTCAGGCGCCCGGACAGCAGCCGGGCCAAGGTGGTCTTGCCGTTGCCGTTGGCGCCCAGCAGGGCGATGCGGTCATCCATGTCCAGACGCAGGTTCAGGTCCCGCAGGATGGGCGTGTCCGCCTGGTAGCCCACGGCGCCGTTTTCCACGGTGATGATGGGCGGGGCTAGCGGCTCCGGATCGGGGAATTGGAAGGACATGGTCCTGTCCTCGATCACGCTGGCGATGGGCTCCATCTTGGCCAGGGCCTTGATGCGGGATTGGGCCTGGCGCGCCTTGGAGGCCTTGTAGCGAAAGCGGTCGATAAAGGCCTGGATGTGTTTGCGTTGGGCATCCTGCTTGACCCGCATGGCCTCTTGCAGGGCCAGCCGCTCGCGCCGTGTTTTTTCGAAGTGGTCGTAGTTGCCCGCGTAGGCGGTTAGCTGCCGGGCTTCCAGATGGACGATCCGGTTGACCGCCCGGTTGAGCAGCCCGCGGTCGTGGGAGACCAAAACGAAGGTGCCCGGGTAGCGCCCCAGATAGCTCTCCAGCCAAAGGGCCGCTTCCAGGTCCAGATGGTTGGTGGGCTCGTCCAGCAGCAACAGGTCGGGCTCGGAAAACAACAAAGCCGCCAAGGCCACGCGCATGCGCCAGCCGCCGGAAAATTCCCGGCAGGGGCGCTCCTGCGCGGCGGCATCAAATCCCAGGCCGGCCAGGATTCGGGCCGCCCGGGCCGGCGCGGAATCGGCGCGGATCGCGGCCAGGCGCTCGTGCAGCTCGGCAAGGTCGGCCGGATCTTCCGCCGTCTCGACCGCGGCCAGCAGGCGGGTCCGCTCCTTATCGGCGGCCAGGACGGTGTCCAAGAGGCTCTCCGGACCCGAAGGCGCATCCTGAGCCACGGTGCCCAGGCGCAGCTGCTTGGGCAGAGAGATGCTGCCGTCATCGGGTTGCAGCTGACCCAGGATGAGCTTCAAGAGGGTGGATTTGCCGCTGCCGTTGCGCCCCACCAGGCCCACCCGTTCGCCCTTGTGCACCGTCACCGTGGCCTTTTCCAGCAAAGGCTCGCCTTGGATGCGGTAGGTCAATTGGTTGATGTTGAGCATGGGCGGGTCAGGGCTTGCTGGAGTGGGGCAGTCGAATGGGTTGCCGGGAGGTGATAACATGGCCGCAAAAGCGCTGCCAAGGGCCGCGAAATCACGGCGCCAGCCCCATTGCCCCGTCCCGGCAAAGCCGCTATAAGCCCGGCAAATTCATCTCGATCCCAAAATCGACACCATTCAATATCGCAACCATTCTAAGGAGCAGAGAGCCCATGGCTTTGGAACGGACTTTTTCGATCATCAAACCGGATGCCACCCGGCGCAACATCACCGGCAAGATCATCTCCAAGCTGGAAGAAGGCGGGCTGCGCGTCGTCGCCAGCAAGCGCATTCACATGACCCGGGACCAGGCCGAGGGTTTTTACGCGGTCCACAAGGAGCGGCCCTTTTATGGCGATCTCTGCGACTTCATGACCTCGGGCCCCGTGGTGGTTCAGGTTCTGGAAGGGGAAGATGCCATTGCCCGCAACCGGGAGATCATGGGTGAGACCAACCCGGCCCAGGCCGCCGAGGGCACCATCCGCGCCCTCTACGCGGAATCCATCGAGGCCAATTCGGTGCACGGCTCCGACGCGCCGGAGACGGCGGCCACGGAAATCAAGTTTTTCTTCAACGATGATGAAATCGTCGGCTGACCGTTAGGCAGACATCAGGATTGGGCGTCGCTAGGAGCGGCGTCATACCGGACAATAAATGAACGGGCGGAAGCTGTGCTTGCCGCCCGTTTTCTTTCGGCGTTTAAATTTTGATACCTTGTGGCGGCGGTTTGCGATCAGAGCAAAAAGAGCGCCATGAGAACGAGCGTAATAACAATGACGACGGTGCACCAGGCCGCAAACTTCATGAAGCCGCTATAGGACCGTTGGTGTTCCCGCAATAGTTGGATATCGTCAGCGCCCATTTTATCACCCCCGCCTTGCTCTGTACCCATTGCCAGTGATGTTCCTCAATCGCCAGTGCGCCGAAAAACGGCGCCATGTCCTGAAAATCTCACAACGAGGGGGTTTTTAGCCTGGCTTGTGACCGGCCGCAAGTCTTTGTCGAACCGGACGTCTAACTGGGGCGCCCTGGTCCGAAGCCTAATTGGGGTTAATGAGCATGGCGTCGTTTTCCGTTCCCGGGGGTAACCGGGCGCCATCGGCGGTCAGCACCACGTCCGACCGGCAGACCAGGGCCAGGCAACGGGGATAGAGTTTGTGTTCCGCCTGCAAGACCCGCGCGGCCAGGGCATCGGCCGTATCCGCCGGGTGCACCGCCACGGCAGCCTGGCCGATCAGCGCGCCCTGGTCCACCCCCTCGCTGACAAAATGAACGCTGCAGCCGTGAATCTTGACCCCGGCATCCAAGGCCCGCCGGTGGGTATGGAGGCCGGGAAAGAGGGGCAGAAGGGAGGGGTGGATGTTGATCATGCGGCCCGCCCATTCCTGCACGAATCCGGCGGTCAGGATGCGCATGAAGCCGGCCTGGGCGATGATCTCCACGCCGGCACGGTGCATGGCGGCGCTCACGTCGGATTCGAAGCTTTCCCGGTCGGGGTAGGCTTTGTGATCGATGGCTTGCGCGGGTATGCCCGCGGCGCGGGCCAGCTCCAGCCCGGGGGCTGCGGGGCGGTTAGAGATCACCTGAACGATTCGGGCCGGGTAGTTCGGGTCCTGGGCCGCGGCGATCAGGGCCTGCATGTTGCTGCCGCGCCCGGAAATCATGATGCCGACGGGTTTTTTGGCCAGTGCGGTCATGGGGCTCACGCGGCCGGCCAGGTGGATTCCATGGCGTCGAAGCGCACCGCCGGATCATCCGGACCGCGGGGGACCACCGTGCCGATGGCATGGACCCGCTCGCCCGCCGCTTCCAGGCTTGCCCGCACGGTATCCGTCGCCTCGGGCGCGACCACCAGAACCATGCCGATGCCGCAGTTGAAGGTGCGCAGCATTTCCGCCGCCGGGATGGACCCGGCGCTGGCGAGCCAGGCAAAGACGGCCGGCACCGGCCAGGTGATGCCGGGCAGATGGGCGCTGGCGCCGGCGGGCAGGACCCGGGGCAGGT
>JANQKX010000234.1 GCA_028280915.1 Kiloniellaceae bacterium | reverse complement strand
GGATCAGGTCGTAAACCGCCGGGTCCCGATCGGAACCCACCAGGAAGAGGGCATCGGCCCCGTTGGCGATCAGGTTTCGGATGTGGCGGGCTTCCTGCCCCGCATCATAGCCGCAGGCGGCGACAACCACCGTGTAGCCGGCCGCCGCCAGCTCCCCCTGGAAGGAATCGAGAGCGCCACCGAAAAGGGTGCTCTCCAGGGACGGAAAGACGGCGCCGATCATGCGGCTCTTGCGGGAGGCCAAGGCACGGGCCGCGCCATGGGGCACGTAGTCCAACGACGCGATGGCGCGGGAAATCTTGGCGCGTTTTTCAGGCCGCACCGCCTGGGGGTTGTTAACAAAGCGCGACACCGTGGCCGGCGAGACCCCCGCCTCACGCGCCACGTCCGCCAAGGTCACTGCCGAGCCGTCTTCCAATTTGCAAGCGCTTTCTTTGATAGTGTAATCGCACCTAACATAATATCAAAGAGAGATGGCGAAAAGGCCTAATTTATTGACAGTGAAGGTCGCAGCATGACACACTCATTTCTGAAAGCGCTTTCAAAAAGTTGATACATCGGGAGTCACCATGGGCGAAACCTACCTCAAAAAAGCCATCAAAAAAGCCGCCGTTCCGACCCAAGAGCTGGAAGCCCGGGTGCGGGATATGCTGACGGAGATCGAACAGGGTGGGGAGGCGCGCAGCTTGGCCTACGCCCGGGAACTGGATGGCTGGGAGGGCGACCCGGTGGTGCCGGAAAGCTGGTTTCACGACGCCGCGCGGCGCCTGCCCCAATCGGTGAAGGAGGATCTGGAATTCGCCCACCAGCGGGTGCGGGATTTCGCCCGGCGCCAGCGGGACTCCCAGCAGGAGTTCCAGGTGGAGACCATGGACGGCTTGATCGTGGGCCAGCGCCTGATCCCGGTCACCACCGCGGGCTGCTACGTACCCGGCGGCCGTTATGCCCATGCCGCTTCGGCCATCATGAGCATCTGCACCGCCAAGGTCGCCGGAGTGGAGAACGTGATCGCCGCCTCCCCGGCCAAGCAGGGCCAGCCCATTCACCCGGCCATCCTGCACGCCATGGCCCTGTCCGGTGCCGACCAGGTTTTGGCCCTGGGCGGCGTACAGGGCGTGGCCGCCTTGGCTTATGGGCATTTCACCGGCCACCCCGCCGACATCATCGCCGGGCCTGGCAACGCCTACGTGGCCATGGCCAAGCGGCTGCTGTTCGGCCGGGTCGGCATCGACGTGATCGCCGGTCCCACGGAATCCTTGGTGATCGCCGATGACAAGGCCGATCCGGCCATTGTCGCCGCCGATTTGGCAGGGCAGGCCGAGCACGGCCCCGATTCCCCGGTCTGGCTGGTCACCACCTCGCGCCGCTTGGGAGAGGCGGTTCTGGCCTTGATGCCGGAAGTGATCGCCCCCCTGCCCGAGCTGTCCCGGACGGCAGCGACCGCCGCTTGGCGGGATTTCGGCGAAGTCGTCGTGGCCGACACTCGGGAAGAGGCGGCGGCCATCAGCGACCGCTACGCGCCGGAGCACCTGCAGGTTCAGGCCGATGACCTGGATTGGTGGCTGGGCCGCCTGCGCAACTACGGTTCTTTGTTCCTGGGCGAGGAAACCACCGTGGCCTTCGGCGACAAGTGCTCCGGGCCCAATCACATCCTGCCCACCATGGGGGCCGGACGCTATTCCGGCGGCCTGAATGCGCAGAAATTCATCAAGGTCCTGTCCTATCAAAAGATGTCCAAGGGTGCTTCCAAGGAAGTGGCCCAGGTGGCCAGTCGTATTTCCCGCTTGGAAGGCATGGAAGGCCACGCCGTTACCGGCGACGTGCGCCTGGCCAAATATTTTCCGCAAGAAAACTTCGTTTTGACGCCGGAGGCGACCGCCAATGACTGATATTCAAGCAACACAAGCCAAGAGAACACAAGATCAGGGCTCACGGGCCGTTTTCCAAGGCGATTTGAGTGCGCCCGATCCCCTGCCCGAAGCGGCCATCGAGGCCGCCACCCGACTGATGCGCGACGGCCGCCTGTTCCGCTATGGGGAAGACCGCAACTCCATTCCCGAAGCCGCGCTGCTGGAGGAAGAATTCGCCGCTTATACGGGGCGGGCCTTTTGCCTGGGCGTCAACTCGGGCGGCTGTGCTCTTTTCCTGGCCTTGAAAGCCGTCGGGGTCGAGCCGGGCGATAAAGTGCTGGTCAACGCCTTTACCCTGGCCCCTGTGCCCGGCGCCATCGCCCATGCCGGCGCGGAGGGTGTTCTGGTGGATATCGACGACCGTTTTGTGGTCGATCTGGAGGATCTGGACCGGAAGGCTCAATCCAGCGGCGCCAAGTTCTTCATGCTCTCCTACATGCGCGGGCATATTCCCGACATGGACGAGGTCATGGCCATCTGCCGCCGTCATGGGGTGACCGTCATCGAGGACTGTGCCCACACCATGGGCGCTGATTGGGCCGGCGATCTGACCGGCAGCTTTGGCCAGGTGGCCTGCTTCAGCACCCAGACCTTCAAGCACATCAATTCCGGCGAGGGCGGCCTGCTGGTCACCGACGATCCGGATACGGCCGCCAGGGCTATTTTGATGTCGGGCAGCTATATGCTCTATGCCCAGCACCGGGCCCGCCCACCCGTGGAGGTTTTCGAACGGCATCGCTATCACACACCCAACTGCTCCATGCGCATGTCCGGCCTGACCGCGGCGATCCTGCGGGCCCAGTTGCCCCATCTGAAGGAACGCAACGATACCTGGCGCCACATTTACCGGCGTCTGGAAGGGCAGATCGACGCCATTCCCCATCTGCGCATGCCCAAGCGTCCCCAAGCGGAAGGCTTCGTGCCCAGCTCCCTGCAGTTCTCCGTGGAGGGCCTTGGGGATGAGCAGATCCAGGCTTTCGTCCAGGCCGCCGCCCAAGCCGGCGTGCACGTGAAATGGTTCGGCCAGGCGGAAGCCGTGGGCTTTACCAGCCGTCACGATCACTGGCGCTATATGGCCGAACAACAGGACGGCCCCCTGCCCCGGGCGGACCGCCTTCTGCATGGTCTCTGCGATTTGCGCCTGCCCGTCTGGCTCAAGGATGAGGATTGCGACGTGATCGCGCTGGTGCTGGCCCAAGCCATGGAACTGGCGCGCCAGCCGGCGGCTTAAGGCGAGCCGATTCCGGAAGGACGCCCCATGAAAAAGCACATCCCATGAAAAAGCGCCGTAAGATCAGCGCCCGGGACTACGATGCCACCGACCTGAGCTTGCGGTCCTTGCGGATTTTTTTGTGTGTAGAGGAAAGCGGCTCCATGGTGGCGGCGGCCCGGCACTTGGGCAGCAGCAAGTCCATGGTGTCCCAACAAATCGCCAATCTTGAAAAAAACCTGGGCGCCACCCTGATCGACCGGGACGCCCGGCCCATGCGTTTGACGCCGGCCGGGCTGGCCTTTCGCGACCACGCGCGGAAAATACTGAATGGGGTCAGTCAAGCCCGCGCCGAGTTGGTCAGCCTCAACCTGGCCGCCTTTTCCGAGCTGCGCTTGGGCATGATCGACGACCTGGATGCCT
>JANQKX010000310.1 GCA_028280915.1 Kiloniellaceae bacterium | reverse complement strand
CTCTCCAGTGACCTTCGGGCTGGTCAAAACGGATAAGGTTTGCGATCATCCGTTTGAGAGTGAGGGCCAGGTTTCCTGGGTTAAGATTGGAAGGCACCTATGGATGAAGATCAATCGGCGACGGTGATTCGCCTGGAAGCCGCGCAGCAGGCGCTGCGGCACCATTTCCTCGGGTGGCAGTGCCGGCTGCGGCAGCTTTGCGTGCGCGAGGGGGAGGGCCGGCCCACCACGGGCATGCGGCCCCACCTGGTACGGCCCGGCAAGGAGGTGAGCGAGGACTCACCGCGCATCATCGTGCTGCTGGTGCCCCAGTATCCGGAAGATTCCATCGCCGTGTTCCGCCACATGGTGCGCAAGACTCACGATCCCCAGGAACGCTTCAAGCAGGCGCTGAAGGTGCTGCAGTCGGTTTATTTTCAGTACCCAGAGGATTTCAGTGACGAGATGACGGCGCTCTTCGCCCCCACGTCCGAATTGGCCGACCAGCTTTTGGGACTGTCGGAAATCGACCTTTTGTTCAACCAGTATAACCAAAGCTACCGCCTGCGCTGCGCGACCCGCAAGCTGGCGGAGAACGATCCCGCCTATCAAGCGACCTTTTGGCACAACGCCCTTTTCAACGCGAGCCTGCCGGCCAATCCCACGGTCATCGCCTTCCAACCCGACTGGACCCAGGTCGAAGCGGACCCGGCGATCAATCTGGCCGGCATCTGAGGAAACGAACCATGCGCAATTCCCGAAGCAACTTCATCGTGATCCTGACGATCATCGTCGTCCTGATCGGCGTGGCGCTTTACATCTACGAGGAAGAGATTTGGCTGGACGATACCGGCATGGAAGAGCAGCAGGAAGGCAGTCTGCCCACCGGGCTGCCGCCAATCATAACCTAAAAAAAAAGGGGCGCGATCGCGCCAAAAAAAGCGGCCCCGAGGATCGCGGAGTAA
This sequence comes from Kiloniellaceae bacterium, assembly GCA_028280915.1. Taxonomy (GTDB): domain Bacteria; phylum Pseudomonadota; class Alphaproteobacteria; order Kiloniellales; family Kiloniellaceae; genus JANQKX01. Next base: position 1,676 of record JANQKX010000310.1, on the reverse strand, counting down.
GATCGTCGGGGCCGTTAGCAAGGTTGACCGGGTTGCTCTAAAACTTCCGATAGGCCTTGTTCAGGTCCACCATGGGGTGACGTGTGGACATCTGGAACTTGATCAGCAGTTCCCGGGCGATCATGTCCCTGTCTTGCTGATTATCGGGCAGATCCAAGTCCTCGGGAACGGTCACCCAGCCGTTGATGTTCCGGTCGAAAACGGCGGCACGGTTTTCCTCATAGCCCATGTGCACGTCCTCGAGCCAGTTGAGGTCGTCCCAGCCCATCACCTCCATGTACTTGCGCAAGAAGGGGGTGATGCGATCCGGGTCGGGTACCAGGTTCACATCGTAGCGATAGCCGATGTGCTGGCCGATGGTCTTTTCCCGCTCCGTATCCAGACCGTCGGTTTCCAAAAAGTGGTCGATGTCTTTTTTGTCGCTCATCATCACCTCCTAAAAACGGGTCATGTCGGGCCGGCCGACGGTGTGCTGGGACCCGGCCAGGGGCACCATGGCCAAGGCCGAGGCTTCCATGGTCAAGGCCGCCAGATCTTCCGGCTCCAGGGAGTGCACGTTGGTCTTGCCGCAGGCCCGGGCCATCATCTGGCATTCAATGGCCAAGGTGTGCAGGAAGTTATAGACCCGCTCGGCGGCCTTGTCGGGATCCAGGCGGCTGCGCAACACCGGATCCTGCGTGGCCACGCCCACCGGGCAACGGCCCGAGTGGCAGTGGTAGCAATAGCCCGGCTCGACGCCCATTTCCTCTTGGTAGTTGGCCTCGGGGATGTCCTTGTTACAGTTCAAAGCCATCATCACCGAGTGGCCGATGGCTACCGCGTCGGCGCCCAGGGCCAGGGCCTTGGCCACGTCGCCGCCGTTGCGGATACCGCCGGCGTAGACCAGCGAGATCTCGCCCGTCTTGCCCACGTCGTCCAGGGCCCGGCGGGCCTGGCGGATCGCCGCGATACCGGGGACACCCGTTTCTTCCGTGGCCAGGTGAGGTCCGGCACCGGTGCCGCCCTCCATGCCATCGATGTAGATGGAGTCTGGATCGGTCTTGGCCGCCATGCGCACGTCGTCATAGACCCGCGCCGCGCCCAGCTTGAGCTGGATCGGAATTTCCCAGTTGGTGGCCTCGCGGATTTCCCGGATCTTCAGAGCTAGGTCGTCCGGTCCCAGCCAGTCCGGGTGACGGGCCGGCGAGCGTTGGTCGATACCGGCCGGCAGGGAGCGCATTTCCGCCACCTGGTCGGTTACCTTCTGGCCCATCAAATGGCCACCCAGGCCCACCTTACAGCCCTGGCCGATAAAAAACTCACAGCCATCGGCCAACTGCAGGTGATGGGGGTTAAAGCCATAGCGGGACTGGATACACTGGTAGAACCACTTGGAGGAATAGCGCCGCTCGTCGGGGATCATGCCGCCCTCGCCCGAACAGGTTGCCGTACCCGCCATGGTCGCGCCACGGGCCAAGGCCGTTTTAGCCTCGTAGGACAAGGCGCCGAAGCTCATGCCCGTCACGTAGATGGGAATATCCAGCTCCAACGGCCGCTTGGCCCGGGGGCCGATGACCGTCTTGGTCAGGCATTTTTCCCGATAGCCCTCGATCACGAAGCGGGTCAGGGTGCCCGGCAGGAAGGTCAGATCGTCCCAAGTGGGGATCTTCTTGAAGAGGGAGAAACCGCGCATGCGG
>JANQKX010000208.1 GCA_028280915.1 Kiloniellaceae bacterium | reverse complement strand
ATCGGTTCTCGAGCAAGGCGCCGGGTTGATCTTGGGGCCGCTCTTTTCCTCCTCGGTTTCCGCCGTGGCGGAGGAAGCCCTGCCCTATAACGTGCCGGTGGTGAGTTTTTCCAATAACTCCGCCGTCGCCGCGCCCGGTGTTTTTGTCATGGGCATCGCCCCGCAGATCCAGGTGGAACGGGTGATGGATTTCGCCAGCAGCCGGGGTTTGCAGCTCTATGCCACCCTGGTACCGGCAACCGCCTATGGGTCCAGTGTCGTCCAGGCCATGCGCCAATCCATCGAACGTACCGGCACCACCTTGGTACGGGTTGGCTTTTATGACCCAAGCGTGGCCGATGCGAGCCCGGAAGTTCAGGTCCTGGCCAACTATGACGAGCGCCATGAGGAGCTTTTGAAGGAGCGGGAAGAGCTGGAAGCCAGCGACGACGAGGCTTCCCAATTGGCGCTGGAGCGCCTGGAAGGCAAGGATACCCTAGGGCCGCCCGATTTCGAGGCCCTGTTGCTGCCCGAAGGGGGCAACCAGCTGCTCACCCTGGCGCCGCTTCTGGCCTTTTATGACGTGGATCCGGCCGAGGTGCAGTTCCTGGGCACCGCCTTGTGGGATGATCCCAGCCTGGGCAATGAACCCACCTTGCAAGGCGGCTGGTTCGCGGCCCCCTCGCCGGATCTGTGGCGCGCTTTCAAAGAGCGCTATGCCAATTCCTTCAGCGAGGATCCGCCCCGGGTGGCCAGCTTGGCCTATGACGGCGTGGCGCTCGCCGCGGTTTTGGCCCGTTTGGCCGAACAGAATCAAACCCCTGTCGACTACAGCGCCGAAACCCTCACCAATCCCATCGGCTTTGCCGGAATCGACGGCATCTTCCGCTTCCTGCCGGACGGTAAGGTGGAACGGGCCTTGGCGATCCTGGAAATGCGCCGCGGCGGCCTGCGGGTCATCGACCCGGCACCCCAATCCTTCGAACTGCTGGTGAACTGACGGGCGCCCCCCGGTCGAGTCGCGGTCAGCTCAGGAGATGGGCCAGAAGGCTGTTGAGCACGGGCAAGCCTTGGCGGGTGGCCCTCAGGCCGTCCTCATCCAGTTCGATCAGGCCTTCGGACTGCAGCAAACGCAAACGGCCGGGCACTAGGCTTTCTTCCATCTCCATGCCCAGCTCACGGTAAAAATCAGCGCGCGAGATTCCTTGTTCCAGGCGCAGGCCCATCATGACCAGTTCGTCCCGGCGTTCCTGGGGCGAGAGGATTTGCGCTTGCTGGGTGGCGTGGCCCGCCTTTTCCGTTTCGCCGAGCCAAACCTCCGGCGCCCGGTGCTGGCGCGTGGCTCGCTTCCCCTCGGGACCGGAAAGGCGACCATGGGCGCCCGGGCCGATGCCCACGTAATCCCCATAGCGCCAGTAGGTGAGATTGTGCCGACAGGCCCTGCCGGGCCGGGCGTGGTTGGAAATCTCGTAGGCCGGCAAGCCGGCGTCGGCCAGCAGGTCGCGGGTGGCATGGAATTGGCTTGAGGCTTGATCTTCGGGCATTTCCACCAAATCTCCGCGCTGGCGCAGGGTGTAAAAGGCGGTGCCTTCCTCAATGGTCAATTGATAGAGGGAGATGTGCTCGGGCCCGAGGGCAAGGGCCTCTTTCAGCTCCGCCGTCCACTGGGCTAGGTCTTGATCGGGGCGGGCATAGATCAAATCGAAGGAAAAGCGCCCGATGGCCTGGCGGGCCATCTCGATGGCCTCAAGCGCTTGCCGGGCGCTATGCTGGCGGCCCAGGAACTTGAGCGCGCGGTCATTCAAGGACTGCACGCCCAAAGACAGGCGGTTCACGCCGGCCTCGGCGAAAGCTCTAAAACGTTGCGCGTCGCTGGAAGTGGGATTGGCCTCCAAGGTGATTTCCAAGTCCGGCGCCGTTGTCCAGTGGTCTCGAGCGGCTTGCAAAACCCCCGCGACGGTCTCGGGCGCCAT
>JANQKX010000202.1 GCA_028280915.1 Kiloniellaceae bacterium | reverse complement strand
ACAAAAACCGCATGTCAAAAACAAAATCCGCTTCCTGAGGCACCCCTTGGGCAAAGGAAAAGGAGGTGACAAAAATCGCCATATCGGCGCTGTGGCCGGGACCGAGCAGCCCTTTCAGCACTTGGCCCAGGTCCGCGGGGGTCAGGCTGGAGGTATCAATCACCCGGTCGGCCCGGGACCTGAGCGGCTTGACCAGGCGTTGTTCGGCCGAGATGCCGTCCAGGACACGGCGTCCCTCCGCCAGGGGATGGCGCCGGCGGGTGGCCGTGTAGCGGCGGCCGAGAATTTCCTTGTCGCACTCCAAGAACAGCACGGTGATGCTGAGGCGGGGGTTCTTGGACAGATCATTCAGCTGCTTGACCACCGGCGCGGCGGCGAACTTGCGGGTGCGGATGTCGATGCCCACCGCCACCGGGCGGGAAAGGCTGCCTTCCTCGACGATTTTCGGCAGCAAGTCCAGGGGCAGGTTGTCGATGGCCTCGTAGCCCAGGTCTTCCAAGGCTTTCAGGGCCGTGGAGCGGCCCGCCCCGGACAAACCGGTGACAAGAACCACGGGCAGGGCCCCCTTGGCCGCCGCGGCCGCGGCGGATTTGACGTCATCCGGGTCCGCTTCGTCCCTTTGCGTCCGCAGCGCCAGGCGCAGCTTGGCAACCGCCGAGGCCTCGAAGCCGTTGAGCATCACATGGGGCACCTGGACCCCCAGGATCTCCACCGTGGAGGTCTCGGGCAGGCGTTCCACCGCCGCGCTTTCCACCAGGTCCACCACCAGCCCGACCGGGGCGTCGGCGACCGCGGGAATCTCACGGATGCCCAGGCCGCGCACTTCCATTTGGCCGAAGATGGCGGCAGGGGCGCGGGCGACGATCTGCTCGCCCTGCAGGCTGACCTCCGTTTGGTCGTCGCTGACCAGCTCCCAACCCTGATCGATGAGCCGCAACGCCAGGTCCGATTTGCCGGCCCCGGAGTCCCCGCGCAGCAAAACCGCCACCCCGTCCAATGCAACCGACGTGGCGTGAAGTGTTTGGGCTTCCATGGCGCTCCCCGGTTATCGAATGGATGGCGCTTTATTGTTTCCTATGGGATCAATGTCAATCAACCGGTAGGCGAATGATAAAGCGCGCGCCCATTATGTTGCCGGCCGTATCGGTAATGTTCTGGGCCCGGATGGTGCCCCGGTGGGCCTCGACGATCTGTTTGGAGATAGAGAGCCCCAGGCCCGAATGGGTGCCGAATTTTTCTTCTTTCGGCCGCTCGGTGTAAAAGCGGTTGAAGATGGCGTCCAGCTTGCCTTCGGGAATGCCCGGGCCCTGGTCTTCCACCGTCACCTGTACCACGTCGCCGATGCGATGGGCGGTGAGGCGGATCATGCCGCCCTTGGGGCTGAAGGTGATGGCGTTGCTGATGAGATTGCGGAAGACCTGGCCCAAGCGCCCTTCCATGCCCTGCACCATCAGGCTTTGGTGATCGGCGATGTTGACCCGGAAGCGCGGGCCGGTGTCTTCCTCGTCGCTGGCCAGGGCGGAGACTTGATGCACTTCCACCAGGGCCCGCAGGAGGGTGCCCATGTCCACCAGGTCGGTCTGCGCCCGGGACAGCTCCGCATCCAGGCGCGAGGCATCGGAGATGTCGCTGATGAGACGGTCGAGGCGCTGCACGTCGTCCAGGATGATGGACATGAGGCGCTTTTGCTGTTCCGGGTCCTCGACCCGTGCCACGGTCTCCACCGCGCTGCGCAGGGAGGTGAGGGGATTCTTGATCTCGTGGGCCACATCGGCGGCAAAACCCTCGATGGCGTCGAGGCGGTCCCACAGGGCCGAGGTCATGTCCCGCAGGGCACCCGAGAGGTCGCCGATCTCATCGCCCCGGTGCCCCATGTCGGGAATGTCGAACTGGCGCCCCTTGCCGGAGCGCACCTGGTCGGCCGCGCGGGCCAGACGGCGGATGGGCCGGGCGATGGTGCCGGCCAGGTAGAGGGCCAGAAGCACGGTCACGCCGAAGGTCAGGCCGAAGACCACCAGAATGTCGCGGCGGCGGTGTTCCACCGCGGTTTTGATATCGGCACCGCCCTTGGACAGCATCAAGGCGCCCAGCACCTGTCGGTAGCGCTGCACCGGAACCGCCACCGAGAGCACCATGTTGCCCTCCGCGTCGGCCCGCACCATGCCTTCGGTAACGCCGCCCAAGGCGGCCAGGACCTCCTGGTAGTCCGTGGCATTCTGCACCAAGGCCTCGGTATAGAGAGGCAGCTCCCCCTGGCCCGGCAGCCAGGTGACGATGGCGTCGTATATGCGGCTGAGCTCGGCAAAGCGCCCGCCATGGGTCGGCGGCAGCTCCACCACCTGCACCTTGCCCCCCGGCCCGGACAAGACGAAGCTGTCCACCACCAGTTCCCGGTTGTCGCCGAAGAGGCGGGCCCGCACCCGGGTGTCGGCCAGCAGCACGCGCATGATGCGCCGCATGGTGTCCACGTCCAGCTCTTCCGTGCCCGCTTCGCTGATGGCCACCGCCGCGCTGCCCAGGGACAAGGAAAAGGCCCGCGCCTGGGTGCGCATGGAATCCAGCTCCGATTCGATGAGGGTCTGGCGGTATTGGTCCAAGTGCAGCAGCCCCAGGATCGGGATCAACAGCACGGAAATGTTGATGGTCAAGATGCGCCGGGTCAGGGGGGAGCGCCAGCCCCGGGTTCGGGAGCGGATGTCTTTCTTGGCCGCCTTTTTGGCCGCTTTTTTGTCCTTGGGGCCGGGCTCATCCTCGGGCGCCATGGGGATTTCGTTCGGGAAGGGATCGGGCTCTTCCGTCGTCGCCCGAAGGCGTAAGGGATGGGCCGGCGGCGTATCCTCGCCATTCATGTCCTGTTTAGGCGCGTCCTGTCGGGGCACGTCTGGCCGGGGCGCGTCCGCCTGGCCCGCCTCTTCACGGGGCCCGCGAACCGGCAAGGGCGGACGCGGCGCAGGTGCCCTATCATTGCGGCTTGCCGGTTCGGTCGCGGCGCCGATGCGCACGGCAGCCTGCCGGGGGACGGGATCTTGACCAGCTCCAGGCAGGCGACGGG
>JANQKX010000199.1 GCA_028280915.1 Kiloniellaceae bacterium | reverse complement strand
GATCCCAACCGCCTGTTGGAAATTCAGGGTATCATCCCGGTGGATCTGGACCCGGACAAACGCATCCTTTTCCCTGACGGCCAGGGAGAGGGGGGCAATCGCCCCCGCTTTCACGTGCCCCTATCGGCGCGGGACGAGGCGCGCATGGCGGCGGCGGTGGCGGACGCGGCGGGCATCACCCAGGCACTGGGGCGGACCCGGGCCGGCTGCGCGCCCACCTGGATGCCCTTCGGCTTTGCCCACATGACCGGCACCACCCGCATGGGCGCCGCCGAGGACGGCGAGAGCGTCACCGATTACAAGGGCCGGGTCTGGGGCTTCGATAACCTGCGCCTGGCCAGCAACGGGTTGATCCCGACCCCCATGGCCGTCAATCCCACCCTGACGGGCGTGGCTCTGGCCATCTGGATCGCCGATGGCCTGATGGCGGGGTGATGAAAAACCGGCCGGTGCGGGTGGTCAGCGTGGCGGATCTTGCGGCCGACTCCAGGCCTGCTTTGCGGCGCCCGGATGCCGACACAGGTCTCGATTTCCGGGAAGACGGGGCTGAGACGGGCAGAATTCCGTATCTGATCGATTCGTTTAGAAATTTCTGGAAGAGTCTAATGGCTTTGTTCGGTCGAGGGCGTTAACATTGCCGTTGACATGGGGTTCATGAGACCTCACAAACAATACGTAAGTGTATTGTCGGAAACATCACCATCAGAGGATGGGTCGGTTTCCTTTAATGCCATGGCCCCTTTGGAGAAACCCAATGGACCACGGGATCGAAGGTTGCGGAGGCCCGTTTAGTCAACATAAAAGGGGCGACCGAAGAGAATGGGGCGTTGACCCGCGGTCTTATGTCCTCTTCATGTGTTCTATCGGAAGAATCCGGTCTTCGGACCAGTCAGGGAAAACTTTAGACCAGCGACGACGCCAAACCAGGGCAACTTTTTTATGGGCAACCCCGCCGCAAGGAGCGGCGGCGCCATGGGACTAGGAGAGCAACCGTGCGGACGGACACTTTTTCGGTAAAGAGTTTTCCAGACTTGACGGGTTTCGTGCCCCATGACGAGACCTCGGCGTCCCTGCGGGTCTGCATCGTGACCGAAGAAATCGTGGGGCCGGTGCGCAATGGAGGCATCTCCACCACCTATGCCAATCTGGCGAAGCTCTTGGTTGACGCGGGACACGAGGTCACCGTCCTTTATTTGAAGGGAACCCACTCGGAAATCGGTACCATCGAGGACTGGATCGCGCACTATAAGGCCCTGGGCGTGGATCTGGTGCCGCTTCCCGCCGTGCCCGCCATGGGGACGTCCTATTGGCAGGCGCGGCAATACAGCGCCTTTGTCTGGCTGAAGGAACAGCCGGTCCCCTTCGATATCGTCCACGGATCGGAATGGCGGGGCGGGCTCTATTACGCGCTCCTGGCCAAGCATATGGGCCTGGCTTTCGATGAAACCCAGTTCATCGTCAAGAGTTCCTCGCCGCTGATTTGGAACCGTCACTACATGATGGAGTTCCTGGCCGATCCCAACATGCTGGCTGTGATGTTGTCGGAGCAACGCTCCGTCGAACTGGGCGACATGGTGGTCGGCGGCAGCGCCCATTTGCTGAGTTTCATGGAGCACGTGGGCTATCAGTTGCCCGAGGACAGAACCTACGTGCAGCCCAACGTGCTCATGTTCGATGATCTGGAAATCGTGGACAAACGGGGCGAAGTTGCCGTCGGCGATCGGCTCAAGACTCGGGATCTGGTGTTTTTCGGCCGTCTGGAGGCCCGCAAGGGGTTGGAGATTTTCTGCGACGCCCTGGATTTTCTGGTCGCCCGGGATTGTCTGCCCCGTCATGTCACCTTTCTCGGCAAGGTGGGGGCGAGCCTGCCCACGGCGCCCCAGATGGATTGTGACAAGTATATCGAAATGCGGGCGGCGCGCTGGCCTTTCGAAATCGAGATCATGACCCATTGTCAGCAAGCCGAAGCGCTTGCCTATCTGGTCGACAAGCCGCGTATCGCGGTCATGCCGTCCCTGGTGGAAAATTCCTCCATGGCGGTCTACGAGGCCTTGATCTACAAAATCCCCTTCATCGCGACCGCGATCGGCGGCACGCCGGAGTTGGTGGTCCCCGAGGATGCGTCGGCCGTGTTGACCCAGGTCAATCCCCGGGACCTGGCCAATCACATTGAAGACGCGCTGAACCGGGGCGGCTTGGTGGCCCGCGGCACCTTCGACAACCCCGCCAACCTGGATGTCTGGCGGGATTTCCATCGCCACTTGGCGGATCGCAAGCTTGCCGGAACGCTGCCGCAGCTCGCCGCGCCGGGACAGACCGGCGATGCCCCCGCGATCAGCCTTTGTGTGTTTTGGCCTGGTGAATCAGATGCCCTGGGATCGTTTCTGGCCGCGGCTGCGGATGGGGCCGGTTCGGCCCTATGCGAGGTCGTTTTGGCCTGCATGTCCCCCGCGGCGGCGGCCCAGGTTCCCGAGCAAGTCGACGGCGTGCCGGTCCGGGTCGTGGACGCGCGGGAAATGGGTCTGGGCGAGGCCTGGAACGCAGCGGCCAAGGCCGCCAGCGGGCGCGCCTTGTTTTTTCTGAGGGGCGATATTCAC
>JANQKX010000184.1 GCA_028280915.1 Kiloniellaceae bacterium | reverse complement strand
ATGCCGGTGGTTTGGCCATGTACCAGGTCGAAACTGACATTCTTGACGGCCCAAAATGTCTGCTTGCGCCAAGAAAAAACGCTCGGCCGCTGTGTGTAGCAAATGCCCACGTTGCGCAGGGAGACGGCAACGCGGGCCCGTGCGGTCTCTGCGGCGATGGCATTGGCCTTGACGGTGGCATTCATTGCAATTCCTAACGCACGATTCTCGGAAACACGTAGTCAAACCTGGCATGGGCGACCAGGGCCGCGGCGATGACCAGGGCCGAGCCCGCAAAAATGGCCAACAGGACCGTCCAATTTGGTGTGACTCCATACATCAAAACGTCACGGTAGTCCTGAATCAAAAGCGCCATTGGATTGTAGTCCACGACAAATTTATACTCTTCGGGTATGCGGGAGATATCGAAAAACACGCCCGATAGGAAAAAGCCCGCTCTTATGGCAAAGCCGAATATGCTGGAGAGTTCAGGAACGAAGGGCACCAACAAAGAGGTGCTTAAGGCAACCGCCAGGATAAAGGCGAACTGAACGACCAGCAAAATGGGCAAGGCCCAAAGGGCCTGCCAAAACGGCGTTTGCCAGTAAATCACCACGATCATCAGCAAAAACAAAGCGATGCCGAATTTAAGGGTTTCCGTCAGGGTCGCCCGGATGGGCAAAATCACCTTTGGTATGTAAATCTGGCGGATGAATCCCTTGTTCCCCGAAATGGAACCCATCGCCGAGGCGACCGCCATGCCGAACCAGCGCCAAATCACCATGCCCACGAAGATAAATAAAACCAGATCATCCGAGCCGCCCCGTAAGACGATCCGAATCAAAAAAGCAAAGATGAAGGTGTTTAGGATAGGGTCGACAAGCCACCAGATAATGCCGATGGCCTTTTGTGCAGCTTCCTTCTTTAGATCGACGAGCGATAGATAGAAGATTACTGGAAAGTATTTGGTCGGTACGTAGCGAGACAACATTCTCACAAAAATTCCAATTTGTCGAAAGATCCGCTAATTAAGGCATTACCCGCCTTGTGGCAATCATGTTTAAGTTTCCGGTGAGGCTCGGCGGGGCGCTTTGTTGCTGACCCGCGGGTGTGCCGCACGTGCCGGCACGTCGGCATAAGTCAGTCAGATATCACGAGCCGATCGATTTCACATGTTTTTTCGCCACATGCGCCATGCGCCATAGGGTGGTGCGCCGGGCGCGTCTCAGCAGCTCCTTCATAATGGAATTGCTCAAGGAGGAGATTGATTCGGGCGGGGCTATGAACTTCACTTTTTGCTGCCGCCGGCTTTCCTGCCTATTCTGCAAGGATTTGGCGTAAAGCAAGATGTTGCGATAGGCGAGCGGCACCTCGTCAATAAAAGGGCTCGCCACGCGCAAGATTCCGGCTGAGGGCGCATAGTGCAGCGTTTTGACCCCGTCCTTGGGCTTGCGGTACCAAAACAGCGGGAGCGGCACGACTTCCAATTGATATCCCCGCAGCACCGCGCGGGCGAAAAACTCGTGATCTTCCTTGCCGACACGGTACTCGGTTCGAAACCCATCCAATGCCTCGAAGGCGTCCTTGCGGATCAGGGCGTTGCAATCGCCAAAGCCGTTGGCAAAAAAACCAAATCCCACGCTCGCCCCCAAGGGCGCAAAGCATTTCAGCGGCTTGGCGCTGAAATCGGGTGCTTCATCTCCGTCGAAATAGTTGGCAAAGCAGGTCAAGATGTCCGCGCCGCTCCGCTGGGCGATGCGCACGAAGGTCTCGATTTCATCGGGCGCGGCGACGTTGTCATCGTCCATGAACAGCACATACTCGCCCCTGGCGTGCCGGACGGCGTTGTTCCGGGCCGCGCTGACGAACTGATTTTCTTGACGAATGACCTGCCATCCCAACGGGGCGAACTCCTGTTCCAGGTCATCCAAAAACCGGGCGTTGTCCGGTCCGGGGCTGCCGTCGTCCACCAAGACAACTTCGATATTGGCATAACTTTGCTGCTTGATGGAATAGATGGCTTGGCGGACCAGCTTGGCGCGATTGTAATGAGCAATGCACACGCTAACCAAGGGAGAGGTCTTTTCCTCCGGTTCGGGTAGGGTGCTGCTCAGCGACTGGATCATACCCGGCTTGGTCAGCGAGGCATGCCAATCAAGCCAGATCTGGTTGTTTTGGTCGTTGTCAAAACTGGCTACGGGCTCCACCGCGCCCTGTTGCAACACCGCCGTCAAGCGTTTCTGCAAGTCGCCGGGATGGGGCTCGAAAAGGACTTCACCGTGATCGCTGGGATCGATGAGTTCGGGGCTGCCGCCCGTGTTGCACAAGATGAAGGGAATCCGGTTCAGCAGGCATTCATAGATGGCAAAGGATGAGTTCTCCAAAAGAGAGGCGATCACGGCAAGGCGGTTTTTTTTGTTCAGAAAGTCAACCACCTCCAGCTGGGACATCTGATCGATGATTTCATACTCAAACGGCCAGGACTGGGCCTGATTGCCGATATATTCGCGGGCCGGAAAATTGTTCGGAACCTTGCCCAAAAAAACAATCTTTCGGGGTTTGTTCGGTGTCGCCGCGAGACGGGTGATCGCGTCACAGAAGATCTGTATGCCCTTTCGCGGCTCCAATCGGCCGAAAAATACGATCTCCTCGATGTTGTGGCGCCGGCGCGTGCCGGTTTCGCCCGCAGCGGACGGTTTGGCAGATATGATTTGCCCGGTCTCATCCAAACGGGGAGGGCCTTCGGGCCCGAGCATGATATTGGGCTGCACATGGCAACGGCTACGGTCCGGGTTGTAGCCGTGTTCCAGCATCCAGCGCAGAAGGTGCAGGCTGCCGCTCACCACGACGTCCCCCAGCTCCACGCTGCGCCGCTCCATGAAGCTTGTCGCGATTTCGGTGTGGGACTCCATGTAAGTGGAACCGCCGGCCCGGTTCCACATGGTCGGTGACGAGCATTTCACGCAAAAAAGGGTATTTGCAAAGGCAACGCCCAGCCTCTTTGCCAGCATGCAGTAATACCCGCTGCCGCGCCACTCGGTGAGATGGACCAGATCAAAATCCGCTTGGTCCTTAAGCCACATATAGGCGTTGTAAGCAAAGCGCACCGCCCGCCCGTTTTCGCCCTTGCCCGTTTCCACGTCGGGGTTCGGCATGGGGACGAAGGTGACACCGCGCTTGGCATAAAAAGCGACCCAATCTTCGATGGGTCCGATCTCAGAATGTTTGCCCAGCACGTAGAGGATCGTGACCTGGTGTCCGCCGGCGGTCAGCAAATCGGCGACATAGCGATAGGCGGTCCCGATCCCGCCGTTGCGGACCGGGCCGACGATGTCAGGCGTGATGATACACACGCGCAAGGGCCGCTCCGGCCGGACCGGTTTGTCGAAGCGGGGCAGATTCTCAAACTTGGCTTCCTTGCGGTCCAGATGGCGCGGCTCGATACGGGCGATAGGGGGGGCCGGAATCTCGATTCCCTCGTAACCTTTTTCGTAGGCCAGCAACCGAGCGGCTTGTGATTCAATCACTTCTGCTTGACTCTGGGTCAGGGCAATCAGGCGCTCAAACTCTTCAACGGTGTGCTCAATCGGTTTTTGAGACGGAATGGCCATATGGGATAAGGTCCTCGTGAGATCGTCTTGCTGGCTGATGCGGCCCTGATACCCTGACGAGCGGTCCTTTTCCGGGCCCGCGATTCCTTTTTGTCAGAGCTATGTCATCCAATAATGGAGTTTGCCGGGTGATTCAATGGCTGCACCTCAGATAAATCTTCTAATTGCAATCAATGTAATGGCAACCAATATTAATAGAGATTCTCATGGAAAATTTTGTCGAATCTAGCGGCAATTGGTGCCAAATGCTGCGGCCTGGGGGTGGCAAAGGGCGGCCGGATGGCGCGTCAAGGCCGGGCCTGTTTTTCGATCGGGACGGTGTGTTGCTGGTGGATAAGGGCTATGTGCATCGGCCTGACCAGGTGGTGCTCCTGCCCGGCGCCGGCAGCGTGGTGCGGCAGGCGAACGACCTTGGAATGCCCACGGTGATCGTCACCAACCAGTCGGGAATTGGCCGCGGATTTTTTGGCTGGGATGATTTCGCGGCGACCCAGGCACAGCTTTTGGATCTCTTGGCGCGGGAAAATGCCTTTATCGACATGGTCTTGGCGTGCCCCTTTCACCCGGACGCGAAGCCGCCCTATCGGGTTGCCGACCACCCTTATTGCAAACCCAATCCGGGCATGGTTTTGCGGGCTGCCGAGCTGCTCCCCATCGATCTGAGCCGGTCCTGGATCATCGGAGACCGGGAGCGGGATTTGCGGGCCGGCCGGGCGGCGAGCCTGGCCGGCGGCCTCCTGGTGGGCGCCGTGCCCTCTGATCCGGAAGCGGTGCAAGCGGGTCTGCTGGCGGCACCGGATTTTGACGTGCGTATCCTATCGGACCTCTCGGCGGCGATGCAGCTTGACCTCTGGCCGGGCAAGGCAAGCACCTAATCCTGATGGGAATGGCTGTCTGGCGGTTTGGTCAGGGCAAGTGTCAAGGCGGCCGACAAGATGATGGTCTGCCATTGGCTCTGCCAGATGCCGTAGGCGGTCCCGGCCACCGCCAGAACGCCCAAAATCTGCGCGGTACAAAACGGTCGAATGAAAGAGGGCAGGGCGGTCGCCCGCCGGTAGACGAGAAAGAGGATGCAGGCGACGAGAAAAGTGCCCACCAAACCGGTCTCCATTAGGATCTGCAGCGCGGCGTTGTGGGGGTGGGAAGGAATGATTTTTTTTAGGCTTTCCCGCGTGTTTTGGGAGACCTTCGGTGACTCCTGACCGGCGTCTCCTTCGGTGGCCCGTTTTGCATCCCGAGCCAGATTGTTGCCCCGCGGGCTAAAGGGCGGGGCCCCGGCATTGTCCATTTGGCTCGACGCATCAAAGCCCCAGCCCAAAACCGGCTTTTCCAAAAAGCGGTCGACGGTGAAATTCCAGATGTGACTGCGGTGTCGTGCCGACATCTGCACCCAGTTGGCATCGACCAGCCCCTTTTCATAAAACACCTTGCCGCCCACGGGGGCCAAGACGAAAAACCCGACGAAGGACGCTATCAAGATGATGTGGCTCATTTTCGGATGCATGATCGCCAGGCCGAGGCCCAGCAAGCCCACGATCAAGGCCAGAACAGCCGCGGAAGCCTCGGTCTGAGGCAGCAAATAGATCAGCAAGCACAGAGGCACGATGAGCGGCCAGCCCCTTGCCCGACCGACCTTGAGGGCGGCCAGGGGCCAGACCAGCAGGGTGAGGGCGGTCACGCCCCGGTTCAGACGTGATAAATTGATGTGATCGGACTCGGACAGTCCTCTTAAGGTTCCCGATATGGGATAGTGAAAGGTGATCTCAACCAGAACCACGCTGAAGGCCAGAAACCATCCGACGGCCAAGAATCGCAAGACCCGCTGTTTGTCCTGTTCGGCCAATCTGACGGCGAGGGAGACTAACAAAAATCCCGCCGCATAAAGGGGCGCCAGCTTGACGATGGTCAGAAGACCGCGGCTGGGATCCGGGCTCCAAGCGCTTGAAACAGCCGCCCACAGCAGGAATACCGCCACGGCTAGGGCCATGTGCTTGTCAATCGGGGGGAAGCTGCGTTTGACGTGGAACTGCAAAAGGCAGGCCAACAAGGTGCAAACGTACAAAAGGGGAACAACCCCTTTCGAGGCCAAGACGGTCATGACGGGCAGGGTGAGGCAAAACAGGGCGATGGCCATCACGGCGCCCCTGGCAATTCCTTGCGAATTTGACTGCGTCACGTCTACCTGGCTCAAAAATTGTGCAGGTCCAAACCCTGCGGGTGCGCCCAAAGGGCGCCCTTTTACAGTATTCGCCTGACCTTTGAAAGATCTCAAAGCACGGCTATTGCCTGTCGGTTCCGCGGTTTACCGCTTTGCGACCGACCGAGCCAAGGCCGGGAAATAGGCGGCCAGGAAAAGCGCGCGGGCCGCCATGAAAATCGTCAAGGCGAGCCATAGGCCGTGGTTGCCCAGGAGGGGCATCAAGATCCAGGCGGCCAGGCAGAAGGTTGCCGCCGCCAAAACGGTCGAGTTACGCAGGGCATGGGTGCGGGTGGCGCCGATAAAAATGCCGTCCAGCTGATAGCTCCAAATGGACACCAAAGGTGACGCGATCAGCCAGGGCAGGTAAGTCTCGGCCGATGCCGCCACCTGGGGCAGGTTGGTGAAGAGGGAAATGATGGAACTGCCCAACAGCCAATAGATCGCGGCCAGAACGCTGGCCAAAACCAAGGCCCAAAGGATGGACACCCGAACCGCTCGGTGAAAGGCCGCGCGACGGCGGGCGCCGATGGCGCTGCCCGTCAAAATCTCCGCCGCGTGCGCGAAGCCGTCCAGACCGTAGGAGGCCATGGAGAGGAAGTGCAACAAAATGGCGTTGGCGGCCAGGATGTCGTCGCCCAGACGGGCGCCCAGCACAGTGAAATAGCTGAAGGCGAAAATCAGGCTCAGGGTGCGGATAAAGATGTCGGCGTTCACCTTGAACAGCGCCCAGGTCTTGTCCCACTGCCAATAATCCCGCCACTTGCTTTGTGCCGGGTAACGCCGCAAACAGCGCAGAATGTAACAAAGGCCCGCCACGGCCACGGTAACCTCCGCGATGACCGTGGCGATGGCGACCCCGTCCACGCCCCAGCCCAGCCCCATCACGAAGAAAAAATCGAGTGCGATGTTCAACCCGTTCAGCAGCAGCTGCAGGACGAGCGTGGCGGTCACCCGCTGGGTGCCCAAGAGCCAGCCCAGGATGCAATAGTTCACCAGCGCGGCGGGCGAGGCCCAGATGCGATAGTCGAAATAGATCGTGGCCTGGGCGGTCACCGCCTCGCTGGCGCCGACGGCCCAAAAGGAAACCCAGGCGATGGGCAATTGCAGCAGGATCAAAAGGCTACCAAGGACTAGGGCGATGGTCAGCGGCCGCACCAGATTTGCGCGCACCTCAAGCCAGTCGCGTGCGCCATGGGCCTGGGCCGTGAACCCGGTGGTGCTCATGCGCAAAAAGCCAAAGCCCCAAAACAGGAAGCTGAAGATCATGGCCCCCACGGCCACGCCGCCGATGTAGCTGGCATCGCCCAGGTGGCCCACGACGGCCGTATCCACGGCCCCCAGCAGGGGCGTGGAGATGTTGGCCAGTATGATGGGGCCGGCCAGGCGCCAGATGCGCCCGTGCCAGGCAGAGTCTGCGGGCAGGGCGGAAGTGTCGGTTTGGTCCTTCGGCTCGGCGTTACCGGCCAATGGCATAGCCCTGCATGAAGCGGGGATTGGCGGCGCAGCGGATCAAGCGCCCGTCCCGCCGGGCCGCGGATAAACGGCCCAGGGACCAGCCATCGGTTTTTTGCACCCAGTGGCCGCGGGTTGCCAAGCCGCTGATCACCCGGTCGGAAAAGCGCTCCTCAACCGAGAGGGAGCCCAGCTCGGCCTGCCGCGGCCAAAAGCTGGAGGGCATGTGATCGGTTTCGAACATGGGCGCGTCGATGGCTTCCTGCAGGTTCATGCTGTGGTGGATGTGACGCAGGAAAAACGTCAAGGACCACTGGTCCTGGTAGTCGCCGCCCGGCGTGCCGAAAACCATCACGGGCGCGCCGTCCTTCAGAACCAGGTTGGCGGACAGTGTGGTGCGCGGCCGTTTTCCCGGCGCCAGGCAGGAGGCCACCTCCGGGTCCAGCCAAAACATCTGGGCCCGGTTGGTCAGGCAGAAGCCCAACTCCGGAATCACCGGCGAGGACTGCAGCCAGCCCCCCGACGGCGTGGCCGAGACCATGTTGCCGTGCCGGTCGATGACGTCCAGGTGGCAGGTGTCGCCCCGGGACGTGTCATCGATCTGCACGGTGGGCTCGCCGCCGCCCAGTTGATCGGCTCCCTCCGGCGCTTCCGCCGTGTTCAGGCCGATACGGGCGTCAAAGCCGGGGATCTGGCCGGGGCGCAGGGTTAGGGAGGCGCAGTCCTCGACCAGCTTGGCCCGCGCCGCGGCGTAGTCGTCCGACAGCAGCGTGTCCAGGGGCACCTCCACGAAATTGGGATCGCTGTAGTAAGCTTCCCGGTCGGCGAAGGCCAGCTTGGCGCATTCGGTCACGCAGTGGACGAAGTCCTCGCCCAGCGGGTCCATGGCGGCCACGTCGAAATGCTTCAGGAGGGCCAGTTGCTGCAGCAGGACCGGACCCTGGCTCCAGGGACCGCTCTTGCAGACCTGGTGGCCGAAGTAGTCGTAGCTGACCGGTGTCTCCACCGTCGCCTGCCACTGGGCCATGTCGTCGCCGGTCAGGACACCGCCGTGACGCCGGCCCGAGGTGTCCATGACTTCTTGGTGGCGGCAGAAACCGTCGATGGCCTCGGCCACGAAGCCTTGGTACCAGGCGCGCCGCATGGCCGTGATCTGCGCTTCCCGGTCCGATCCCGCCGCTTCCGCTTCGGCCAAGAGACGCTGATAGGTCTGAGCCAAGGCCTTGTTCTGAAAAATCGTCCCCGCTTCGGGCAGCGCTCCCTTGGGCAGGTAGACCGCCGCCGAGCTGGTCCATTCGTCACGAAACAGCTGCTCCACCCGGCCGATGGTTTCCGGGATGTTGGGCACCAAGGGAAAACCGCCCTCCGCATAGCCGATGGCATGGGCCAGCACGTCGCGCGGGTAGAGGCTGCCGTGGTCGTGCAAGAGCCGCATCCAGGCATCGAAAGATCCCGGCACCACCGCGGACAAAAGTCCGCTTCCCGGCACCAGATCCAGCCCCAGTCCCTCGTAGTGAGCGATGGTGGCGCCAGCCGGCGCCACCCCCTGGCCGCAGATGACCGAGGGTTTTTGCTGTTTTTGATCATAAAGCAGGATGGGGACCTCGCCGCCCGGCCCGTTCAAATGGGGCTCCACCACCTGCAGCGCGAAACCCGTCGCCACGGCGGCGTCAAAGGCATTGCCGCCTTTTTCCAAAATGGCCATGCCGGCGGCCGACGCCAGCCAATGGGTAGAGGTGACGGCGCCGAAGGTGCCGAGAATTTCAGGGCGGGTGGTGAACATGGAAAACTTGCCTTTTGCCTTAGTTACTTTGATCTGCGGTACAGAGCGGGAATGATACTGCTCCGCGCCGCGTCGGGGAAGCCGTCTTGGTCCGGGGCACCTTTTCCGCCGGATCGTCTAGCTTGGCCGTCGAGCTCGTGTTATCAAGGCCCTTGAATTTGGCAAGGTGGCCCGCGAAATCGGGGCCGGTTTGAGGTGAAAGGACACTGCGTTGGAAATTTCCCAGCCCTATCTGATGTTCCTGGGCGAGGCGCCCGATCAATTGGCGGCAAAAACAGCCCGGGGCGTGCTGGATTGGCGGCCCGATGCCTGCGTGGGCCAAATGCGCCTGCCCGGTTGCCAAGCGGATCTGGGACTGCCCGACATGACCATGAGCGAGGCCAAGGCGGCCGGGGTCAACACCGTCATCGTCGGCGTCGCCAACCGGGGCGGCGTGATTTCCGACAGCTGGACCGCGCTGCTGGAAGAGGCGCTCGAGCTCGGCATGAATTTGGCGGCCGGCCTGCACAACCGCTTGGCCGACGTGCCCGCCTTGGCGACGGCGGCTGAACGTCACGGCCGGCAGCTTTTCGACGTGCGCCATCCCACCGCGACCTTCGCCGTGGGCAACGGCAAAAAACGCAGTGGCAAGCGTTTGCTGACCGTGGGGACCGATTGCTCCATCGGCAAGATGTACACCAGCCTGGCCATCGAAAAGGAAATGCGCGCCCGCGGTATGTCCGCCGATTTCCGTGCCACGGGGCAGACGGGTATCTTCATCGCCGGGCGTGGCGTTTCCGTGGACGCGGTGGTGGCCGACTTCATCGCCGGCTGCGTGGAATGGCTGGCGCCGGACAACGACGCCGACCACTGGGACGTGATCGAAGGGCAAGGCTCCTTGTTCCACGCCTCCTTCGCCGGCGTTTCCACGGGCCTGCTGCATGGCGCCCAGCCCGATGCGCTGGTGTTGTGCCACGAGCCGAGCCGCAGCCACATGCGCGGTTTGCCCGACTATGGCGTCCCCGCCATCGATGTGTGCATGGAAGCCAATCTGGCGGTGGCGCGCTTGACCAATCCCGCCGTGCGCTTCGTGGGCATCGCCATCAACTCCTCGCAAATGGCGCCGGATGATGTGGCGCCCTATTATCAGTCCCTGGAGGAGCAGTTCGGCCTGCCGGTGGTGGATCCCTTCAAGGACGGCGCGGGCCGGATCGTCGACAACCTCTAGGCCGACCGGAAGGACCTATCATGCCCGATCTGACGGTGCGCCGGGAATCCTGGCCCCTGGCCCAGGTCTTCACCATTTCCCGGGGCAGCCGCACCGCTGCCGAGGTCGTCGTTGTGGAACTGAGCGACGGAACCCATCGAGGCTGGGGCGAATGCGTGCCCTATGCCCGCTATGGGGAAACGGTCGAGGGCGTGATCGCCCAGATTGAAGCGCTTCGGCCCCAGCTCTCTGCCGGCCTCACCCGGGAGGGCCTGCAAGAAGTCTTGCCGCCGGGCGCCGCGCGCAATGCCCTGGACTGCGCGTTCTGGGACCTGGAAGCCAAGACCGCCGGCCGGCGGGTCTGGGAGCTTTTGGACCTGCCCGCGCCGGAGCCGGTCACCACCGCCTACACCCTCTCCCTGGACACGGCCGACAACATGCGACTGGCGGCGCAAAAAAACGCCGAGCGGCCGCTCTTGAAGATCAAGCTCAGCGGGCCGGAGGATCTCGCCCGAGTCCAGGCCATCCGGGAAGGGGCGCCCAAATCCCGCCTGGTGGTGGACGCCAACGAAGGCTGGACCACGGCCGACTACAGCAAGCTGGCCGCGCCCCTAAAGGACCTGGGCGTGCAGCTGATCGAACAGCCCCTGCCGGCGGAGCAGGCCGGGGAACTGCGCGGCCTCGACCGTCCGCTGCCGGTCTGCGCCGACGAGTCCTGCCACGACACAGATAGCTTACCCGCCTTGGCGGGTGCCTATGACGTGGTCAACATCAAGCTGGACAAGACCGGCGGCCTGACCGAGGCCCTGAAGCTCAAGGCCGCCGCCCAGGCGGCCGGCTTCGGCATCATGGTGGGCTGCATGGTGGGCACCTCCCTCGCCATGGCCCCAGCCCTCATCGTCGCCCAAGGCGCCGCCGTGGTGGACCTGGACGGCCCCCTCCTTATGGCCAAGGACCGGGACAATGGCCTCACCTTCGACGGCAGCCTGGTCCATCCGCCCAGTTTCGCGCTCTGGGGCTAGGGGCGCTGTCCCATACGTTTAGGCCGTCGCCGCTTTGCTCGCCCGCACGGGTTCGTCGTTGATGGGCCAGTTGAGCACCGCCGCCAGCAGGCCCAGCGCCACCGCCATGAGCCAGACCCCATCGTAGGACCCGGTCATGTCATAGCTGAGCCCGCCGAACCAGGCACCGAAAAAGGCGCCCACCTGGTGGGCCATCATGACGATGGCAAAGAGGGTGGCCAGATAGCGGGTGCCGAAGATATCGCTCACCAGAGCCGAGGTGACCGGCACCGTGCTCAGCCACAAAAGGCCGAAGCTGGCGGAAAAAAGCATCACCGTGAGTTCGGTCTTGGGGCCGATGAAAAACAGCCCGATCACCACCGCCCGGGCCAGGTAGATACCCGATAGCAGGTACTTTTTGCGCAGGCGGCTGCCCAGCACGCCGGCCAGGATGCCGCCGATGATGTTGAAAAAGCCGATCACGCCCAGGGCCGAGGCGCCCACCAGAGGGTCCAGGTTGCAGGAGACGATGTAGCCCGGCAGGTGGGTGGCGATGAAGGAGACGTGAAAGCCGCAGACAAAAAAGCCGCCGGTGAGCAGCCAAAAGCCCGGATGGCGGGAGGCTTCCCCAACGGCCTCGGACAGGCTTTGCGCCGCCTGGCCTGCCGGGGTTTCCGGCTTGCCTTTCAGCACCGGCGCCACCAGAAGAATCAAGAGGCAGGCGGCCGCCAGGGTGATCAAGGCCTCCACCCAGCCGAAGGACTGGATCAAAACCTGGGAGATGGGCAGCAGGATGAATTGCCCCACCGAACCGCCGGTGGCGGCCAAGGCGATGTAGAGGCTGCGCCGATGGTCCGGCGCGGCGCGGGCGACGACGGCCAGCACCAGGGGATAGCCCGTGGCCGCCACCGCCACGCCGACCAAAAAGCCGCAGCCCGTGTGGAACAGGGCCGGGCCACCGCCCATGGCCATTAACAAAATGCCGGCGGCATAACACAGCGCGCCGAAGGCCAGGCAGCGCCCGGCACCATAGCGGTCCGCCAGGCCGCCGAAGAGGGGGGTCAGCACTCCCCACAGCAGGTTCTGCACCGCGATGGAGAGCGAAATGTTGCTGATGGAAATGCCCAGGTCGAGGGACATGGGCTCGATGAACAGCCCGAAGGTCTGCCGCACCCCCATGTTGAGGCTCAGCACAAGGCCACCGGCCAGCACGATCACCAGGGGCACGCGCCAGGTGGAGGGGATTGTGGTCAAAAGGAAGCCTCGGCCCGGTGATGGTCATTCACGAGAGCCCAGCCTAAGGCCGCCCCGAGCCTTTCGGCAACCCGATAATT
>JANQKX010000178.1 GCA_028280915.1 Kiloniellaceae bacterium | reverse complement strand
GAGCACACAGTCCTTATGGGAAAGGTCGGACCATTCCTTTTGCGCGAGCTGCTGCAGCGCGGTCCGGGTCATGGCCCCGTCGGGGCCGGCGATGGACCCGGCGACTTGCGTGGCGATGTCGTGGTGGGCGTCGATGGATTGGACCTGTTCCGGCGTGAGGTCATAGCTTTCCGACCAAATGTTCACGCCGCCTTCAGCGGTGGTCAGGTGTAGCGTGAGCCGGGCGCCGTCCCCATCCCGCCGCAGGGCGCCGTCCAAAAGGTACTGCGTTCCGGCCGCGTCACTGGGGTCCGCGTCACTGGGGCCCACGTCGCCCGGGCCTTCTTGCTGGTGGCCGGCGGAAGTGTCACGGGCGACCACGGTGAGGTCGCGGAACTGGGTGAGGCTGGTCTTGATTTCCGCGGTGATCGCCGCCGCCAGCCGTTGGCTTTGAGCCGTGGCATCCAGGGTTTCGACGGGATGCAAGGCAATGGAGGTGGCGTTGTTGGCGGTGGTGGAAACCTCCGTGTTGGAGCCGGTCAGGGGCGACGTTGCCTGGCCGTGAAGCAAGAGCATGACCATCCCGACAAACACGCACAAGACCACGGCCGCGAGGGTGCTCCTAGAACGTTCGGAGTTGGGTTTCGGTGATCGTTGCGTCTCCTGCCGCGGGTCCGGTCCCGGATTCGTTCCGCCGCCCGGTGGTTCATTCCCACTGTGCGCAACGGCGCCTTTGAAATGCGCCTTATAGCCGCCTTTGGGAATGATGATGCGCAAATCGGACTGTTCGCCGCTTTGCCGGTAAAAGTCCTTCAGCCGGGCGCGCAGACGGCTGGCTTCCACGCGGACCACGGAGCTGATTTTCGGGTCGAAGTTTTCGTCCTTGTGGAACACCTCTTGGGCGATGGTGTGCTCTTTCAGACGGTCACCGCGTCCTGCCAAGCTTTCCTCGACGATGAAGGCTAGGAAATCGCCGATGCGCTGGGATTTTTCGAATTCGGGGCTGGCCAGGATGAACTGCAAATGGGCCCGCACCCGCGCCGGAGCGAGGGGGGCCTCGGCAGCCTCCGCTGAAGAAATGGTGCCCCTAGAGGCGCTGTCGTTCGATTCCCTTCCCACAATTCCCCCTGCAAGACAGGCGTGCTTTTTCTTGGCGCCTGTTGCGGCGCTCGCCATGATATACGCCGCTATCGAAATATAGTCTAAGTTGAGTGCCGCTGGCGTTGGCCGCACTTCACCCCAATTGTTTCGGCCATTCGATCGTCACCCAACAATGCGGCGACAGTATGGAGCGGCGGGGTAAAAATCCCTTAACGCTAAAAAAGAATTAAACGCATAAATTGTCTCATTTTTGATCGGCTTCGAAATTAGAAGCTCGGCTGCTGGTAATGATAAATAATATCAGCTAGTTACATACGTTACTAACCCCCGTGAAACCTGCTGAAACTCCCCATTCTTTCCGTGACAACAATATAAAAACTCAAGAGTTGCTTTGACCGAATGCCCGGTCGCGTTTGCTGGTGGGTCAGATTCTGGTCCAAATCAGGATGTCGGGTACCGGGCGACGTCAAAGGAACTTCGATTAAAAATAGAACAAATTGTTGAGGAACGAAATGAAGAGATGCTCGAAGAAAGCTCTGGTATCGGTGTGTGCCTTATTGGCCGCGTTAGGATCGGTTCAGGTCGCGGAGTCCCGCGACAACAATGGCGAGGAAGTCGGCGCCGCCGAAGAGGTCTCGCCGGCCCGGCGGATTCATCACAATGAACGGCGCGGCCGTAGTGGCAATCTTGGCGATGCCATCGAGGCTGCCGCCATCGACGATCAGCGCAGCATTGATGGCACGGGCAACAATCTGGCCGCGCCGGATCAAGGGGCGGCCTTCATTCCCCTTTTGCGCCTCGCGGCGCCTGATTACGCGGATGGCGTTTCCCAGTTGGCGGGCGCCCTGCGGCCCTCGGCCCGGGAGGTCAGCAATCTGGTGATCGCCCAGGAAGAAACCCTGCCCAACTCCCACGGCGTGACGGATTTTCTGTGGCAGTGGGGCCAGTTCCTGGATCACGACCTGGATTTGACCGACGGCGTGGACCCGCCCGAGCCGGCCGATATCGCGGTGCCCGAGGGTGATCCCTTTTTCGATCCGGACGGCAACGGCGATGTCACCATTCCGTTCAACCGCTCGCTCTACGACCCGGAAAGCGGCACGGACAGCGACAACCCGCGCCAGCAGGAAAATGAAATTACCGCCTGGATCGACGCGTCGAACGTCTATGGCTCGGACGGCGACCGGGCGGCGGCCTTGCGGGCCAACGACGGGACCGGGCGTCTGGCCACCAGCGCCGGCGATCTCTTGCCGTTCAACACGGCCGGCCTGCCCAACGCGGGCGGGACGGCCGAAACCCTGTTCCTGGCCGGCGACGTGCGGGCCAACGAGCAGATCGGGCTCACGGTCATGCACACCCTCTTCGTGCGCGAGCATAACCGGCTGGCGGAGATGGTCGCCGCGGCCAACCCGGAACTCACCGGCGAGCAGATCTATCAAAAGGCCCGCCAGCTGGTGGGTGCGGAGATGCAGGCCATTACCTATAACGAGTACCTGCCGGCGCTGATGGGGGAGAACCCCCTGGACCCTTATACCGGCTATGACCCTGACGTGAATGCCGGCATCTCGAACCTGTTTTCCACCGCGGCCTATCGTTATGGCCATAGTGCGCTCAGCCCGCAAATCCTGCGGCTGAACGCCAAGGGTAGGGAAATCGACGGCGGCCACCTGGCCCTGCGGGATGCGTTTTTTGCGCCCCAGTTGCTGAGCGAGGAAGGAGACCTGGATCCGATCCTGCGCGGTCTGGCCAGTCAGATCTGTCAAACCATCGACCCCTTCGTGATCGACGACGTGCGGAACTTTTTGTTCGGTCCGCCGGGCGCGGGTGGCTTCGACCTGGCGGCCCTGAACATTCAGCGGGGACGGGACCACGGCCTGCCCAGCTATAACGATGCCCGGGTGGCCCTGGGCCTGGCGGCGGCCGAGAGCTTCGCCGATGTGTCCAGCGATCCGGAGATCCAAAGCCGCCTGGCCGCGGCCTATGGCGACGTGAGCGACATGGACGTCTGGGTCGGCGGCCTGGCCGAGGACCCGGTCAACGGCGGTATGCTGGGCGAGCTGTTCTTCCGGGTGCTGAAGGACCAGTTCGAGGCGCTCAGGGACGGGGATCGTTTCTGGTATGAACTGGTCCTGACCGAGGCCGAGGCGGAGATGATCGACAAGACCCTCCTGTCCAAGATCATCCGGGCCAACACCGGCGTCGGCAATGAGCTGCAGAAAAACGTCTTTGTCGCGCCGCAAGACAACGATGGCTCCAAACGGCGGCGCCGTTGACGCCGGCAGTTTGATTTAGCGCAGATTGGGAATTGGGGAGCCAACTAGGCCAGCCCCAGTTCCCGCTGCTTTTTCTTGGACAGGCCGGCGGCGACGATGCGGTGGGATTCGGTGAGGTAGGCTTTCAGGTCGTCGTCGCCCAGGCCCGGCTGGGCGTGGTGCTGAATCCATTTCATGCCGCGGGGCGCCAGGTAGGGCGCGGGGCGCAGGCCGGGCTGGTCGCGCAGGATCTCGAAGGCGAGATCGCTGACCTTGAAGGTATAGG
The DNA here is from genome assembly GCA_028280915.1 of Kiloniellaceae bacterium. GTDB lineage: Bacteria > Pseudomonadota > Alphaproteobacteria > Kiloniellales > Kiloniellaceae > JANQKX01. Next base: position 7,852 of record JANQKX010000178.1, on the reverse strand, counting down.
CCGGTTCCCCGTCGCCCCAGCCGCCGATGGCAAATACCTTGCCGCCCACCTTCCAGACGTGGGAGCCGCCCCACTGCACCACGTGGCTGGTGGCCGGCAAGCCGGCGCAGAAGTCGTTGTATTCCTCGTAGGTCACATCACCCGCCTATCCGGTAAAGTCGGTTCAGTCTAGCGGCGGTCGGGCGCTTTCGGAAGGAAAAGGCGCGCCCGCAAGCCCCCCTCGCGCCGGTTTTCCAGGGTTACGTCGCCGCCGTGGGCGCGGGCGATGGATCGGGCGATGGAAAGGCCCAGGCCCACGCCGCCGGTTTCCTGGTTGCGGGATTCCTCCAAGCGCACGAAGGGCTCGAAGATGCGTTCCAGATCTCCGGCCGGAATGCCCGGCCCGTCGTCGTCGATGGTGACCGTCACCTGGTCGGGCGACTGTTCCAGGGCCACGCGGGCAGCACCGCCATAGGTCACGGCGTTTTCGATCAGATTGCGCAGGGCCCGCTTCAGGCTGACCGGCCGGCAGGCGATGGGTGTCCTCTCCGCCTCCGCCATGGTGACGTCTTGGCCCATGTCCTTGAGATCCGCGCAGAGGCTGTCCAAGAGGGCCGAGAGTTCCACGGTCTTGGCCCCTTCGCGGGTCGACTCCTCCCGGGCGAAGGCCAGGGCTGCCTCGGTCATGCGCTGCATTTCCTCAAGGGTTTCGAGCATTTTTTCCCGCGTGGCCGGATCCTCAATGAACTCCGCGCGCAGCCGCAGGGAGGTGATGGGGGTGCGCAGGTCATGGGAGATGGCGCCCAGCATGCGGGTGCGGTCGGCGATGAAGCGGTCCAAGCGATCACGCATGCGGTTGAAGGCGGCGGTGGCGCGGCGCACTTCCTCGGGGCCGGCTTCGGGAATGGGCGGCCCGGCCTGGCCCCGGCCCAAGAGATCGGCGGCGTCCGCCAAGTGCCGCAGGGGCCGGGTGATGCGCCGGACGGCCACAATGACCACCAAGGCGATGGCCATGGCGGCGAAGGCCCAGGACAGCAGCAAGGAGCCGACTATGGGGGGCCGGGGCGGCACGCCCGTTTCGATGTTGAGCCACTTACCATCTGCGATCTGGCCGTCCGCCATCCGGGCGGAAAGCGTGAGATCCAGGAGCTTTTTGCGCCAGCCTTTGCGGTCGTGCTCCCGATGACCGCCATCGTCGTCGAACCAGTGCTTTAACAGTCGCTTCAGCGACGGCCGTTCCTTTTCCTCGATTTCCACCCGCACCCGGTCGGTGGCGCCCCTTGCCCGGTCCATCAGGGCCTCTGCTAAAAAGCGCGCGCGCTTGTCCGGTGACGTGGCTTCCACCTCGGCGTCGTCGTCGAGTGAGAATTCCAGCCCGGGGCTGCTGGCGGTCGCCAAAACCCGCTGCTGCAAAGCGGCCGGCGTTTCCTGCAGCAGGCGCAAGACCGCGGCGCTGCGTTCGATGACCTGCTCGCGATGAACCAAGCGCAGGCTGGCCCGGCGCTCGTCGAACATCACCACCAAGAAGGTGATCTGGGCCGCGATCAACGCCAGCACCATCAAGAAGATGAGCTGGCCGGCAATGCTGCGGGGCCACCAGCGCAGCCAGCGGGAGGTCGATCTGGCGGTGGTCATTGGCGGGTGACCTTGCCGGCGAACTTATAGCCGCCGCCCCAGACCGTTTGGATCAGCTTAGGATCCTTGGGATCGGCCTCGATTTTACGCCGCAGACGGCTGACCTGATTGTCCACGCTGCGGTCGAAGACCCCGGCGCTGCGGCCCTTGGTCAAATCGAGCAGCTGATCACGGCTGAGCACCATGTTGGGCCGCTGGAGAAAGACCTGAAGCAGGTTAAACTCACCGGTGCTGAGGGGCACCACCACCTCGTCCTTGTCGATCAGGACCCGTTGATCCACGTCCAAACGCCAGCTTTCAAAGCCGATTTGCTTGCTGAGCGGCTCTCCATGGGAGGGCGGCAAACTGTGGGTCCGGCGCAGGACCGCCTTGATCCGGGCGAGCAACTCACGGGGATTGAAGGGCTTGGTGACGTAATCGTCGGCGCCGATCTCCAGGCCCACCACCCGGTCGGTTTCCTCGCCCATGGCGGTGAGCAAGATAACGGGAATCTGGGTTGTCTCGCGCAAAAAGCGGCAGAGGGAAAGGCCGTCTTCCTGGGGCATCATGATGTCCAGGACCACCAGATCAATGGCCGCGCTCTGCAGTATCCGCCGCATGGCCGGCCCGCTTTCCGCCGTCGTCGCCCGGAATTCGTGTTTGATCAGATACTTGGCAATCAGATCCCGAATATCGCGGTGATCGTCGACGATCAGGATATGGGGCGTGGGGGTCATGTGGGCGGTCCAGTTTCTTTGCGGGTCAAGTTGCGGGTCACGTTGGCAATATGGCGGGCCCTTTTCGGCCCCGGCGAAAAAAAATGTAACAAACTGTGCCAGATGCCAGGCCTGCCATGGCTTGCGACCCTTTCCCGCTGTTCACAACGTAGTTTTGCGACAATTACTTATTAGATCCTTGGCGCAGCAAGCAACAAACAGGAAAGAAAAACATGACACCTCGAAGCAAAGTCTTACTCGTCAGCACCTTGGTCGCCAGCATCGGTGCGGCGGGTCTCGCCACCGCCAGTTTTGCCGGCAAGGGACACTACGGAGGCCCCGGCTATGGCGGCATGCACGGTAAGGGTCACATGAGCTTTTTGGCCGTTTTGGATACGGACGGTGACGGCAAGCTCACGCAAGCGGAGATCACCGAGGAAATGCAGGAACGCCTGGTCACCTTCGACGGCGACGGCGATGGCCAGCTGAGCCTGGATGAGTTCGAGCTGCTGTGGCTCGACTTCCACCGCACCCGCATGGTCGACCGCTTCCAGCATCTGGACGAAGACGGCGACGGGATCGTCACCGAAGCGGAATACATGGCCCCCATGGCCAATATCGTGGAGCGCATGGACCGGGACGGCGACGGCATGCTCTCGCCCAGTGACCGGCGGCACCACAAGAAACACAAATACCATGACGACCACGACGATGATCAGGACGATCACTGAGTCGTGGTCGCCTAAGCCGGCTCGGTGATGGACCCCCGTTCCGAGCCGGCCTTTTCCCAGTTCGGTATGCCCGTGCCGGACTGGTGAACTTCCAGCCCGGTATGCCCCGTGCCGGGCTGGTTTCTCTCTCTGCCCGGTGCCCCCCACCGGGCTATTTTTCCCTAGTCTGGCCGGGGCCTCCCGGGCTGGGGGTTTTTGCGCCAAACGGCTGTGTTGAGATTTTTTGACCTTTGCGGAACAGGACTCGGTTCAAGTCGTTCCAAGGTGGCGCGTCAAATCCGATTCATCCCGCAGAACCCGGACGATCACGATATGATCGTCCTCAATCACATAGATAATGTAGTGACTGCCGTGGTGGTGAATGCGCACGGGCGGGCTGTATTCCGAGCGCTCGGCGGCAAGTTGGGGATTCTCGGCAATAATGTCGAAGACATGGCGGAGTTGCTGCTCATAGACTTCGGCTTGCCGCCGGCCAAAAATCACATGGCCATAGAGATATGAGTCGATGATATCTTCTTCGGCTTGCCTCGTGAATTTAATCTTCATGCCGTGGGGTGCTCTCCGCCCGGGCCCGTGCCTCTAGCAGGATTTCATCAAGGGAGCGTTTGCCGAGCCCGCTTGCCAAGCCTTCGTCGATGGCGTCCTGCAGGGCCCTCACGCCGCTCTGGGCGTCCTGATCGCGGCGGATCAGATCACGCACATAATCGCTGGTGGTGGCATAGCGGCCCTGGCGGACCTGGGCTTCGCACCAGTCTTTCATAGGGTCGGGAACAGAGACATTCATCTGAGCCATGGCGGTTCCTTTCATACCTCCAGCATGGCATCATATATAAAAGATTGTCAAAAAATGTTATGACGCTTCGGAAGTTCCGGCATTTCACCTTCATCTGGCGAGGTTTTCTGCTGAAACGCGGCGATGACGCGAAAACAAAATGGCGCGAAGACCCAGACCGGGTGCGAAGGGGCGTGCCGCTAAACGATCGATAGCTCGGGAAAAACCTAGATCGGGCAGACCAGGTTGCCCAGGCGCTCGGTCAGTTTGCGGTTTTCCGCATAGTCCACTGGAATGGCGAGCAGGGCGGGGCCTTCTTGGCTGAAGGCTTCTTCCAGGGCCGCGGACAATTGGCCCGGTCCGGTCAGGCGCCGGCCCCAGACTCCAAAGGATTTGGCCAAAAGCTCAAAGTCCGGGTTGGTGAAGGCCAGGTCCGAATGACGGCCGTTGAACTGGTTTTGCTGCTTCCATTTGATCAGGCCGTATTCCCCGTCGTCCCAGATCAAACAGACGATGTTCAGCTTGAGCCGCGCGGCGGTTTCCAGGTCCTGTACATTCATGAGGAAGCCGGCGTCGCCGCAGACGGCCGCGACGCGCCGCTCGGGAAAGGCCATCTTGGCGCCCATGGCGCCCGGCAGGGCGAATCCCATGGAGCAAAAGCCGTTTGAAATCAGGCAGGTATTGGGCGCGTAACATTGATAGTAGCGGGCCACCCACATTTTATGGGCGCCCACGTCGGAGAGCACGATGTCCTCGGCGCCCATGGCCTTGCGCAGGTCGGCGAGGATGCGCTGGGGCTTCATGGGAAAGGACTCGTCGTGATCTTCCGCGCCCAGGTCGTCGGTGATGGTCTGGCGCAGCTGGGCTCGGTCGGCGATGTCAAAGAGGGGCAGGCTGTCGGCGAAGCGGCGGTTCAGCTCCTCGTTGATCTGCCACAAGGCATCGGCCGTATCGGCCACCACGTCCACCGCCACGGGATAGGCGGCATCAATCTCGGCCGGTTCGAAATCGATGTGCACGATGGTCTTTGCCCGGCCGTTGTTCCACAGCGCCGGCGCGTATTCCACCAGGTCATAACCCACGGTGATCACCGTGTCGCAACGGTCCAAGGCGCAGTTGATGTGGTCCCGGCCCTGCATACCCATGGTGAAGAGGCAGTGGGGGTCGTCCAGGGAGACCGCGCCCTTGCCCATGAAGGTGTTGACCACGGCGATGCCGGTCTTATGGGCCAGGCGCCGCAGTTGGCGGGCGGCCCGTTTGCGGATGGCCCCGTTGCCGGCCAGAATGACCGGGTCCTTGGCGGCGGCGATCAGGTCCACGGCGCGGGCGACGGCCTTGTAGTCGGCGGCCGGGCGCCGGGTCTTGGTGGCGGTCATGGGCCGGGCGGTCACCCGGTGCTTGGCCAGGTCCTCGGGCAATTCAACCACCGCGGCGCCGGGTTTTTCCGTCGCCGCCAGCTTGAAGGCCTTGCGGAGGATTTCCGGAATGGCCTCGGCGTTGGAAACCGTGTGGGCCCATTTGGAAATGGGCTCGAACATGGCGATGGCGTCCATGTTCTGATGGCTTTCCTTGTGCAGCCGGTCGGTGCCCGCTTGGCCGATGATGGCCACCAAGGGCGAACGATCCATGTTGGCGTCGGCCAGGCCGGTGACCAGGTTGGTGGCGCCCGGCCCCAGGGTGGAGAGGCAGACCCCCGGCCGTCCCGTCAGGCGGCCATAGGTATCGGCCATGAAAGCGGCGGCCTGCTCGTGCCGGCACAGCACAAAATGAATGTCGCTGTCGAGCAGGGAGATCATCAGGTCGGCGTTTTCTTCTCCCGGCACGCCGAAGATGTGATTGACCCCCTCGGCCTCCAGACAGCGCACGAAGAGATCGGACGCCTTGTGGGTTACTGCTTGGTTGGGGGAGTCCGATCGGGTGGTCATGGCGCGGTCCTGTGGTTTGGGTGACGACAATCCTTTAAAAGATATTCAGTCTGGATTCTTGCGGGACAAGCCGCGACGGGCCTTAACCTTTTTATAGACCACCGGGAGCAAAGATAAAACCGCCAGGCCGACCAGGGCGATAATGATCTCCGGCGTTAGGATGCTGCCGATGGTGAAGTCCTCGCCGCTGGCAAAAATGCTGCCCAGGCCGGTGCCCACCGAAACGAAGACAAAGGCGCCGGGGATGATGCCGATAAAGGTGCCCAGGGTGTAGACCCCCAGGCCGACGCCCAGGAAGGCCGGGACCAGGTTAACCACGAAAAAGGGAAAGACCGGGATCAGGCGCAGAAACAACATGTAGCTGAGGGCGTTTTCCTGAAACCCCGCGGACATCTTTTGCACCCAGGGCCCGGCCCGGGCGCGCAGCACGTCGCCCAGCGCCGTCTTGGCGGCCAAAAAGATCACCACGGCCCCCACCGTGGCGGCGACCACCACGAGCAAGCTGCCATAAAGGGTGCCGAACAAAAATCCGCCGGTGATGGACAGCAAGGCGCCGCCGGGCAGGGACAAGGCCACGGAAACGGCATAGATCAACATGAAGATGAGTGGTGCCCAGAAGGGGTTGTCGGCGACAAACCGCTGCAGGGCGTCGTGGTTTTCCTTCAGCGCCTCGAAGGTGATCACCTCGTCAAGGTCAAAGGCAAAAAAGGCCGTGGCCGCGACCACGAGAATGGCCAGGGGAATGAGACGCGCCGGGGAAAAAACGGGCGCCCGGGAAGATCCATCCGGTGACGGAGATTTGGGCGCCTTTGACTCGGCCATAGGATATTCCCCTTGCTGGTTCGTTCGCCCAAGTTGGGGCACTGTTGTGTCTCTCATGACACTGACACCTTTTTGCTGATCACACTAGACGAAGGGCGCCGGGAAGGGATCTCAATTTTCCGCGAGAGCCGGTTTTCGTGTCCGTTGACAGTAAGGAAAAGGGGACGCGACAAACAACCGGCGCGGTGGAAGAATTTGACCGCGGGGGAGCCAACGGCAGCGCCTTTCGCGCGCCATGGTTGGGTTAGGATCATGTCACTGCCTTTTCAAAAAGAGCCGGCCTGTCACCCTTCCACCACGATGCGGTAGTCGGGCGTGGGGTTGAGGGGGCAGGAATAGAGATAGTCCCCGGGCTCCAGCTCCACCTCGTAGTCCTGGGTGGTGCCCTCGGTCAGGCCGCCGCCGGAGACCGAGGTCTTGGTGGCCTTGTGGATGGGGTTTTTCCAGTTGTAGTCGGACTCCCGCACCCAAAAGCCCAGCTCATAGGGGACGTTTTTGTTGGTCACCCGAAAGATATATTTGCCCGGTTTGAGGGTGAGGACCTGGGCTTCGGCCAGGCGCTGTTCCCCGGTTTGGGCGTTGATCTGGTCGCAGTCCTCCTTTTTGGCCGAGGTGTAGCCGTGATCCATGCCGTTTTCGGATTCCACGAACTGGCAAGGGGTCTGGGTGAGCTCAATCACCGTGGCCTCTTCCGCCCAGGCGACCGGGGCGGCGGATAGCAGCGCGGCGGTAGTCGCGACGAAGGCAAGTTTTCGGGAAACTTTGGGCTGCATCTTGTGATCTCCGTGGTGGCAAGCGCGGCGCGCTTTTCCAGGCTCGATTTCACGACAGCTTGCATTTATGGCGCCCGCGGCCCGGTTTTCAGGGGCGCCCGGGTCACGTTTGAATAAATTCCCCGTGAGATCGGCCGGGCCGGTGAGGCCTGGAAAAAGGGGAAGCGCCCAGGTTCCCCTGGGATCAGGGCAGGCCCACCACCTTGAGTAACCGGTTTCCGGAGGGGGGCAGGACGGCCTTGCCGTCCTTGAGGGGGATCGGCGTGTCGCCGACCTGAATCGCGGTTAATGGATGGCTTGGGAAAGAGATCCACGCATCTTGGGCCGCTCCGGTGGTCAATGTCACGCTTGGACGTGCGCTGGAGAGATCGATGTCGGTCAGCCGGGTCGCCAAATTGCTGGCCAGCAAAGTTTGGCCGTTTTCCCCGGTAAGGCGCCAGGAGGACTCTTCCTGGTGCAGGTGACAGGGTCCCAGAGGTGTCGCCAAAGGGCCTATGATCCCGGGCTGGGCCGGGGCTTG
>JANQKX010000171.1 GCA_028280915.1 Kiloniellaceae bacterium | reverse complement strand
AACGTAGATCGCCGCGCGGGTGGGCCCAAAAACCGTATAGGGCGCGGCAAAACGGGTCAAGCCGTCATAGAGGAACCAGCGGAAGGTGGGATAGAGTTCGTCGATCAGCTCGATCATGCTGCGCAGTTGGTGAATGCGCTGGTCCAGCGGCAGGCGGCGCCAGATCCCCTCCCCCCGGGCAAAACTCTCCACCGACTGAAAGGGGCTGCAGGCCTCGATATCCGTGTCCGGCTGCCGGCTATAGGCCAGGCGCTCCTCCGCCTGGTCTTTTTGCGAGACCCGCATGTCCTGCCCGGCATCCTGAAACTCATAGGAGATGACCTGGTCGGTTTTCAGGAGATCGGGCAAGGTGGTGGGCACATAGCGGATCTTGTAGCCACCGGCTTCGGCATGCCAGCGCTCCATCTGCTCGTCCATGGCGGTCAGGCCGCCGGTCGCGATTTCCAAAGTCTCGTTCACGATTTTGGAGCCCAATTGATCCAACTGGCTGAGCCCCAGGAGCCAATCCACGGAAACCTGCTCTTGCGCAGCGATGGACACCAAGGTCTCGGCCCTGGGCAGGCGGGTATTGGAGGATGCCAGCAGCTGAGACAAGGTGGAGCGGTCGATGCCCGCCCGGTCGGCAAAGGCCGAGCGGCTCAGCCCGCTGCGGGCGATCACCTCGCTGAGCCGATGGCGGAACTGCTCGATGGTCTCTCGCCGCTTCAATTTGGGCCTCTGGGTGTCACCGAAGATCTCCTTACCTATAAATGCCGAGTTTGCGTGCCCCTTGCCGGACGGATCTCAAGGCAAAATGTTAACCTCAATTTGTTGATAATATACCTCATTTGTTTCGATTTCGCATCATTTTTTGTATTTTGTTATCTAAATCAACACATTATGCACATTCCATCATTGAATTAACCGATACAAGACTATTATCCTAAAACCCAAGAGATTGGAGCGGACGACAAGTCGGCCGGTCAACCGCAAAGGCAGGACGCCGCGGTCCCGGTACCCGTCCGGGGGGCAAGACCCCCTCAATGCAGGCGAGCCTGGTTACGGCCCGCGTGCCTCGCGGAAATAGAAAAAGTGACGCCTCAGGGCGTACGCGCCGCTCCAGGTCTCGGATGTCCCGGCTTTGTGGCTTGCTTCCGGGCGGCCTTAATCGGGACATGATACCGAGAGGAAACCGGACATGACGTCCGATGATTGGGAGAAGTGGGTTTAGCTGTGTTGACGCGAGCTGTGACAAAACCGCCGCTGCGGGTTGAATGGCCGACCGTTTTATTGGCGGCCGCGGTTTATGGCGCCTTTGGCCTTTTGACCTGGTTTTACCATGCCCTGCCCTGGTGGCTGCTGTTGCCCCTGGGCGGATATGTGGTTGCCCTGCACGGCTCCCTCATGCACGAGGCCGTGCACGGCCACCCCACCAACCGGGCCAAGCTGAACGAGCTCATGGTTTTCCCCAGCCTGTGGCTGTGGCTTCCTTTTCGCCTTTACAAGAAGGCCCACTTGGCCCACCACAACGAGAGCATTCTGACCGATCCCCTGGAAGACCCGGAATCCAATTACGTGACACCCGCCCAGTGGGACCGGGCCGCCCCCCTGAAACGCTTGTTCTGGCGTGCCCGCACCACCCTGGCCGGGCGCATGATCCTGACCCCCGTCAGCAGTGTGTGGGAAACCTATCGCCACGCCGCGACCCAATTCGCCCGCAAGGACTTTCAGGACCTGCCGGCCTGGGGCCTGCACATTCTGGGGCTCGTCCCCGTCGTCCTTTGGGTCTTTTGGGTCTGTGACATCCCGCTTGCCGGTTATATGCTGTTGTTCGCTTATCCCGGCCTTTCCCTGACCGTGGTCCGCTCCTTCCTGGAGCATCAAGCGCGGGAGGACAGCGGCCATCGCACGGCCATCGTGGAATCCGGCCCTGTCATGTCCCTTTTATTTCTGAACAACAATCTGCACGTGGTGCATCACGCCCGGCCCGACCTGGCCTGGTACAAAATCCCGGCGGCCTATCGGGCGGAGCGGGACAAGTGGCTGGGCCGCAACGGCGGCTACCTGGTCCGCGGTTATCGGGAGGTTTTTACCCGTTACTTCCTGCGCGCCAAGGAACCCGTCAGGTATCCCCTGGGCTGAAAAGCAAAAATCTAGCTTTCCAGCGCGCCGCCCTCTTCCGTGCGCTTCGCCACGAAGGCGTCGAGGGCCTCTTGGATGGCGGGATCGATGGGGGGCGCCTGGTAGCCTGCCAATAAGTCCTTGTAAAGCCGGTGCGCACGCTGTGTCACCGTTTCACCGCCGGCCTCACTCCATGATTCGAAATTGCGCCAGTCCGACAAGATGGGCGGGTAAAAGGCGGTCTCGTAGCGGGCCAAGGTGTGGGCGGCGCCGAAGAAGTGCCCGCCCGGTCCCACCTCCTGCACCGCGCCAAATCCCAGGGACTCCTCGGTCACTTCCAAGGGCTGCAGCACTTCGCTCATCATCTGCAGCATTTCTCCGTCCAGGACGAACTTTTCAAAAGAAGCGGTCAGGCCCCCTTCCAGCCAGCCGGCGCTGTGCATGATCAAGTTGGCGTGGCCCATCACCGCGCCCCAAAGGGACATCTGGGATTCATAAGCGGCCTGCCCGTCCACGCAGTTGGCCGCGTTGGTATTGGACGATCGGAAGGGGACCTTCAAGGCGCGGGCGAGCTGCCCGCTGGCGAAGGCGGCGCGGGTGTATTCCGGCGTGCCAAAGGCCGGCGCGCCCGATTTCATATCCACGTTGGAGGTAAAGCCGCCGTAGATCACCGGTGTGCCGGGCTGCACCAGCTGGGCCAGGGCCAAGCCGGCCATGGCTTCGGCGTGCTGCTGGGCCAGGGCGCCGGCGATGGTGGCCGGGCTCATGGCGCCGGACAAGGTAAAGGGTGTGATGGCCACCACCTGTTTGGCCCGGGCCATTTCGATCACCCCCTCGATCATGGGCCCGTCCAGGCGCAGGGGCGAGGAGGTATTGACGATGGTGAAGAGGGACGGCTGTGCGCGCAACCCCGCGTCCGTCAGGCCATGGCCGATCCTGGTCAACTCCAAGGCGTCCCGGATACGGGTCCGGCCCAGGGAATAGGCGTGATAGACCTTGTCGGTCAGGGTGAGGAAATCGCGGATGCAGTCCAAATGACGGGTGGCCGGCGGCAGGTCCACCGGCTCCACCGGATAACCGCCAAAAAGGTGGACATGATTAATGATCTGCCCCAGGCGCAGAAAATCCCGATAGTCCTGCTGATTGCCGGGGCGCCGCCCCCCGGCCAGGTCGGAGGAATTGGGCGCACTGGCGACCGAGGCGAACACCACCCCGTTGCCGCCGATCTCCAGATTGTAGGCCGGGTTGCGGGCGTGCAGGGTAAAGCGGGCCGGCGCATGGCTCAGCGCTTCTTCAACCAGGCCCCGGTCCAGGCGCACCCGCTCGCTGCCCGGCGTGACCTGGGCGCCGGCGTCCTTCAGGATCTGCAAGGCTTCGGGATGCAAAAAGTCCATCCCCACCTCTTCCAGAATGCGAAAGGCGGTGTCGCTGATGGCCTGAATGTGATCGTCGGAGAGAACCTCGACCGGACGGTAGGGATTGCGCAGATTGCGCCAGGGCAATTGCTGAAATCCTGTGCCCGAAGCGGTTTTGCGGCCGCGCCGCTTGCCGCCCTCACGGCCCATCGCGCGGGCCCCCTCTCTCGCCATCTTGCCTCCGGGTCTTTGCGTATCCGGCGCCAGCCATCCCGGCCCGCGCTCCCTCCTCTATAAACCAAAAGGATTTAACTTGTATATACAAGTTTTGGGTCAGCAAGCTGACCGCGATTTAGAGGACTTTTCGAGCTGACCCTTAGGGGCTCCCGGGTACGGCGCGGGGACTTCAAGAGCTCAACGGGCTCTCGGCGCGGGGGTCGTCCTCAACGTCCGGCCCATGGAGGGCGCCCGAGCGGGCCAAACGACGCCAGGGCCGAGCTTTGTAAAGCGCGACCGCAAGCCTGGGATCGGCTTTGTCCAGCAGGGTTGTTTGCAGATCAGGCTCCGTCTTGGCCTCACATCGCGTCAGTTCATATCCGTGGGGACCGATCACGCCGCTCGGCGATGTGGCGCTGCATTGGGCCGGCGCGGAAAAGCTGAGCCAATAGTTATTGCAGGCGGCGTAGGCCCGGGCCTGGACCCAAAACATCGGGTCCTCTGAATAGGTGGAAAACAAAACGCAGTCGACATCGAGCCGTTCGTACTCGGCAAAGACCTCCATGAACTGAATTTCGATGCACAAGGCGCAGCCGAAGCGAAAGCCATCCACGTCGAAAACCCGCGCTTGGCGGCCCGGCACATACCAGTCCGTAATCTCGCTGTTGGAGCAATAGCGTTTGTCGTATCGGGCGACGACCTCCCCCGCGTCGGAAATGATATAAAGACTGTTGTGGGGGCGGCCGCTATTGAGGTCCTTGGATGCGGTCGGACGGTGATTGCATCCCACCACCACCCAGAGACCCAGCGCCCGCGCCTTGTCGGCGACAAACCCCAGTTGATCGTGAACGACCTGCCAATCCACCTGCGCCCGAGATGTGATCTGGGCCTTCACGTAACCCGACAGAGCGCCTTCGGGGAAATGCACCAAGCGGGCGCCATCTTGCCGGGCCCGGGTCATCAAGTCCCGCAGGTGGGCGCCGTTCGCGGCCACATCCGGCGTGATCAGGCTCTGCGCGGTGGCGATGCGGAGACTCTCGCTCATGACGCGGTCAGTTGAAGGGGTGTCACCAAAGGGCCCGATTCATATCACCCAGGCTTTTGATCTGGCGGCCGCTCTCGTCGAAATTGGCCGGGTCGAGCCAGGCAAGGAAATTCTCCCGCACGGCCGGCCATTCGCTGTCGATGATGGAATAATAGGCCGTGTCCCGGTTTTTGCCCTTGGGGGTGTTATGATTGTAGAAGACTCCCTCGAATCGGAAGCCCAGGCGCCGGGCGACGCTTCGGGAGGCGTCGTTGAGGGCGTTGCACTTCCACTCCAAACGCCGGTAGGCCAGATCACTCATGCCGTGGTCCATCATGAGGAACAAGGCCTCGGTGGCCAATGCCGAATTCTGATAGGGCGGCGCGAACCAGATGTGGCCGATCTCATAAACCCCGACCAAGGGACGGATTTCGAGAAAGCTGGCCATGCCGGCCAGGCCATCGGTGTTTTTATCCCGCAGGGCAAAAAACACCGTAGTGGCATCGGCGGCGCAGCCGCGCAGCCAAGCGGTCATGGCGCCTTGGTCCGGAAAGGGCCCATAGGGCAGATAGTCCCAAAGGGCCAAGGCCAAATCGTCGGCATGACCGACGGCATAGAGCCCCGCGGCATGGCGCCGGGGATCGATGGGCTCCAGCTTGACCCGCGGCCCTTCCATGGGCAGGCGGCCGGGGAAAACCGCCGGCGGTTGCGTTTCAACGGCGGCGTCGTGAATGGCCCGACGGCCCTGCTGACTGGCGAGATCTGGCGACATGGCGTGGCTTTCCCAAAAGATTCGATCGCGTGGACCCTTGGCTTACCGCCTCCCCCGGCGGCGCCAAAGGGCCGGTTTCAACTTTCCGGCCGGACCACTCCCGGTTCGATCGCGCCCCGCCCTACTCCCGCCGGGCGGCCACGATGGGCTGGTAGAAGCCGCTGTCCGTCGGCTCGATCCATTTCACATTGCCCAGGCCCACGTCGTGCAGCGCCTGGGTCAGGGTCTGGCGAGTGATGCACCAGTATTGGGTGGAAAAGATCATGGTGTCGGCCACCATGCTGTCGGCCTGGTGCTGGACGATGTACTGGTTCACCACATAGCCCTGCCCGTCGTGGCGCCAGTCCCAGGTTTGGAACACGATCCGCCGCCCCTCGGGCGTGTGAAAGACCCGCGGCACCTCCGCCTGGGGGCGGGTCTCCATCAAGGCATCGTAGTCCCGCAGGGAGGCGATCAAGAGGCCGTCGGGGCTGAGCAGGCTGGTCATCTCCGCCAAGGCCCGGGGCAGATCCTCCCGGTCCAGGGGGGGCAAGGCACTGGCCAGGGCGCAGACCACGTCATAGGGGCCGG
>JANQKX010000145.1 GCA_028280915.1 Kiloniellaceae bacterium | reverse complement strand
ATTCCCAAGAACCGATGCGGGCCACCCGCTGGGTTTCCTTGAGCAAGGAATCGCTTTCCCGCAACGCTTCTTCCTTGGATTTGGAATCGGTGATGTCGGCGACGATGAGAATGCCGCCGCCGCTGGGAAATCGCTGCTCGCTGATCCGCACCCAGCGTCCGTCCGTCCGTCTCACCTCGAAGGGCTTGCCCGGATGGAAGTGGCGCCGCAGGCGCTCGCGCAGCCAGGCTTTCTCCCGGCCAAAGGCCTCCGGCACCAGCTTTTTGTCCAACAGGGCTTTGAGATAGTCCTCGAAGCGGTTGCCGGGGGTGGCGAAATCGATCACCGCCTTGTTGAGCTCCCGCCAGGCTTTGTTGGCCACGATGATACGGTCGACCTCGTCGAAGACGACCACCAATTCTTCCAAGGCCTCGATGGCGGCTGAGAGCTGTTGTTCCGTACTTGGAACATCCGATTCATTTCTGCGGGCTAAGGGCTTGGCGGACATCGATAAATCGCATTCTATTGTCGGGGACACCTTTGATGAGAATAAACCATTCGTTCCATTTTTCACTGTTCCAGCTATCGGTTAAATTTTTGTAAAATGCATTCCAATGCGGAAGAAAGATAAATATTTTGCACTTTAAGGACGCATCATGTCATGACGGCAAGGGGCACCGGCAAGGCCGCCAGGCCTTTTGCGGTCGTGCCGTAAAGAGTGGTTGAGGATTCCCATACAGGCGTTAAGCTCCCGGTCAGTCAATCAGGGAGGACGTTTATGTTGAAAAATTGCGGATTTAGGGTGGCCTTGGCTATCGCGATCGTGGCTGCGGCGGGCCTGACTTTGGCCAGTCCGGCGGCGGCGGCCGGCAAGGCCAAGGTGGGCATGATCACCACCCTTTCGGGCGGCGGGTCCGGCTTGGGCATCGACGTACGGGATGGTTTTTTGCTCGCGATCAAGGGTCATGACAACATCGAGGTGGTGGTCGAGGACGATCAGCGCAAACCCGAGGTGGCCGTGCAATTGGCCGACGAGATGATCCAGTCCGACAAGGTGGACATCCTCACCGGCATCATCTGGTCCAACCTGGCCATGGCGGTGGTGCCCTCGGCGGTCAATCAGGGCAAATTTTACCTCTCGCCCAATGCCGGCCCCTCGGCTCTGGCGGGCAAGGGCTGCCACCCCAACTATTTCAATGTGGCCTGGCAGAACGATAACCTGCACGAAGCGGCCGGCGCCTATGCCAATGCCGCCGGCTTGAAAAAGTCCTTCATCCTGGCGCCCAACTATCCGGCGGGCCAGGACGCGCTCACCGGCTACAAGCGCTTCTTCGAAGGGGACCTGGCCGGGGAGGTTTATACCAAGCTGGGGCAAAAGGACTACGCCGCTGAAATCGCCCAGATCCGTGCCTCTGACGCGGACAGCGTGTTCTTCTTCCTGCCCGGCGGCATGGGCATTGCCTTTTTGAAGCAGTGGGCCCAGTCGGATATCGACCTGCCCGTGGTCGGGCCGGCCTTTTCCTTCGATCAAGGCATTCTGCAGGCCGTGGGCGAGGCCGCCTTGGGGGTGAAAAACACCTCTCAGTGGTCCAAGGACATCGACAACGAGGCCAACAAAACTTTCGTCGCCGATTTCCAGGCGGAATACGGCCGCTTGCCGTCTCTTTACGCTTCCCAAGGCTATGACACGGGCAAGCTGCTCATCTCCGCGTTGGACGTGGCCGAGGTGAGTGATCCGGAGGCCTTCCGCGCCGCCCTGGAAGCGGCCGATTTCGCCTCCACCCGGGGGGACTTCGCCTTCGACAAAAACCATCACCCCATTCAGGACATCTACGTCCGCGAGGTGATCCAGGAGGGCGACGTGCTGACCAACAAGATCGTCTCGGTCGGCTTGGAAAAGCATTCCAATGCCTATGTGGACGATTGCAGCATGTAACCGCCGAGGCGGTGCCCTGAGTTAGATAGCGGGGCGATCGGGCGGGCAGTCTCGGTCGCCCCAGAGATTTTTTGGGGTGTTTCTTTTGTCATGAGCGCCAGCCTGATCATCGAACAGTTGCTGAACGGCCTGCAGTTCGGCGTCATGCTGTTTTTGATGTCCGCCGGGCTGACGCTTATTTTCGGTGTCATGGGGCTGATCAACCTGGCCCATGGCTCCCTTTACATGATCGGCGCCTTCGCGGCGGCGGTGGTGGCGGGCTGGAGCGGTTCCTTCTGGCTCGGACTGGGGGCCAGCCTCATGGCCGCGGCCTTGGCCGGTACGCTGGTGGAGCTGCTGGTGATTCGTCGCCTCTATCGCCGGGACCACCTGGACCAAGTGTTGGCCACTTTCGCCCTGATCCTCATTTTTTCCGAAAGCGCCAGATGGGTATTTGGCGATTTTCCGCTTTATTTAGGTGTCCCGGAATTTCTCTCGGGCGTGGTGAAACTGCCCTTTGACATCAGTTATTCCAAGTACCGTTTGGCCATCATCGTTGTCGGCTTGGCGATCGCCGCGGGCTTGTTTTTGCTGATTGCCAAGACCCGGCTGGGCATCCAGGTGCGGGCCGGGGAGGGGGACCGGGAGATGATCGCCGCCCTGGGGGTGGATATTTCCAAACTCTATACCCTGGTCTTTGCCCTGGGCGCCGCGCTTGCCGGCCTGGCCGGGGCTCTGGTCGGCTCCCTTCAGTCGGTGGAGGTGGGCATGGGCGAGCCGGTCCTGATCCTGGCTTTCGTGGTGATCGTCATCGGCGGAATCGGCTCCATCAAGGGGGCCCTGGTGGGCGCTCTTTTGGTGGGGCTGACCGACACCTTGGGGCGGTTTTTGCTGCCCGTGGCCTTCAAGGCCGTCATGGAGCCGGCCGCCGCCACGGCCGTGGGCTCGGCGCTTGCCTCCATGGCCATCTACATCCTCATGGCCGCCGTCCTCATCGCCCGGCCGTCTGGCCTCTTCGGCAAGGCGGCAGGTTAGGCCATCAAAGTTCGGGGCCATCTGACCCGGTAAGCTCTCCCAAATGTCATTTTCAGCCCATGTGGCGGCAAGCTTGTGGCCTTAGCTCTGGTGATATCCATAGTGAGCCACAGCGCAGGGGTAGGTCGGTATGAGGAGAGTCTCAGGCAAGCATATTTGGACCAACACCATCGCCGGTGTGGTGGCGCTCGGCGTGATCTTGACCATGGGGCAGGCGGTGCGGGCCGAACCCGGCCCGGCGCAGCCCTTTCAAAACAAGGGTGTGCCACCGCTTACCCTTGAAGGCCGCTACGTGAACCTGCCGGCCGAGCGCAGCTGCCGCGACAGGGACGGCACCTCTTTCTGTGCCTATGAGATCAAGGGGATCTCGCAAGCCAGCGACGGAGAGGTGTACCGCCACACCATTCGCGGTACCTCCGTGGGCGATATCCAGGATCCCCAGTCCCAGGCCCAGAGCCGCAGTTTGGTGCTGTGGGAATTCCGCGACGGCTCCAGTCTGCTGATGGAATCCCATGGCGAGCGCTCCTTCGATGACAACGGGGACCTGCGGCTGCACGGCACCCAGACCTGCCTGGAAGGCACCGGCCGCTTTGCCCAGCTGGACTGCCAGATCGATTGGGCCAACGGCCAGCCCCGGGACGATCTGATGGGGGACGGCCTTGTCGAGGGTGTCTACAGCGGCACCGTAATGCCCAAGGTCAGCGGCCTGATGCAGGACCCGGCGCAGAAAGAGGCTTAGGCGTTCCGCCCGCCCAGGCTATGGGCTCTTAGGAGACTCTGCCCCAGGGCTTCCCGCAGTTTTTCTTACTTTTTTTGGCATGCATGGCAATCGCCCCCTCAATCGGGATACTTGGCGCGCATGAAATCCACCGAATGGCGGATCAGGATCTCCAAGACCTCCAGATCCAGGTCCACCAGGGTCTTTACATAAAGGCACGAGCGGCCGGTCTTGGGCTTGCCCAGTCGGGCCACGAGGTCGCCGTGGTCGGCAAAGCCCGGCATGATGTAAAGGGTCAGCGCCTGCTTGCGGGGTGCAAAGCTGGTCAGGAAAAACTCCCCGCCATGGCCGCTGGCATAGACGTTGCGATAGCGGCCAAATCCCACGATGCTGTCGCCCCACATCCTGGCCGGCGCCCCGGTGACCCGTTCCATGATTCTCCGCAGCGCCACACAATCGGCCTGCCTTTGAGTCGGCGTCACCTGGTCCAAAAACTCGGACACGTCCTGGTCTGTTTCCCGGGTTTTGACGGTGGTCATGGGTGGCCACGACTATTCTCACCTTTGGCGCTTCAATGACAGGTTGACTCTTGTCAAGGGACTTAGGCTATCATCCCTCTACGCCAAGCAAGGAATCAAAAATTGACAGTGTCATTCATACGTGAGCTTAAGGAGCTACTGCGGTCCCGGCAAATTGCTTTTTCTGAAGCGGCGTCAGATATCCACGTTCCACTCCCACAGGACTTTGGTACCTTGGAGATCGGTCCTCTGGATGGGGACGACAGCTATGTGGGTCTGCTCGGATTCGACTGGCACACTCACGCGGACCTGCTGACCGACGCAAAAACGACCTCCGCCGCCAGAGCGATTTTTGCCTTCATCTTAGGCATATTCCAGGGCGACTACTTATTGGTGGAGCGTAGCAAAAACGGTGTCATCTTGGAAAAGTACATTGAAGAGGACCCCGGCTATGTGGGGATGAATGTCGAAGAAGATGAAAAGGAGATCGTTTGTCGAGTGGACAAGCCGGAACTAACCATCGGCTTTTTTCCCGAATTTCATGACCCCACCTTGCTCCTCTGGGGCACGAGGTTTGGATTGCTGAAACTTGCCGGGTTCTTCGCCAGTTTGTCTAAGGGGGTATCGGGCCAAGTGCTGCTATCCGATCTGAGTTGGGTCGAGGCAAGAAAAGGGTTGAAAGTAAGCATTGCCATCGACGAGAATGGCGACCTGATCACCCAAAATGGTCGCCATTGCTTCGACTGGAAAATGACCTCTCGGCGTGCTTATGCAGCCTCGGAAATTATCGAAGGTGTCGCTTGGTCGGAAAAGCCGTGCCACAACTGTTTCGACGACGTCGCGCCGGATGATTTGACCCTGATGGTCTCAAAGGGTGAGTATGACGACTTAAGATCTTGACAGCCTGCGTCAAAGGCTCAACCCATGCGATCCAGGGGCTTTCCCGTGGTACGTTGGCCTAAGAGCAAGAGCGCGCCGGCGATCAGGCCCGTGGCGGCCATGACGTAGAAGGCAGTGGCGAAATCCCATTGGCGATAGACCGCCAGCACCACGAGGGGGGCGAGCGCGCCGCCCAGGTGGCCGAAGCCGTCGGTGGCCGAGATGCCCGTGGCCCGCACGCCGGTTGGGAAGTTCTCCGCCGTGTAGGTATAGAGGATCGGGATCAAAAGCCCGATGGTGGTCGAGGCGATAAAGCCCCAGGTCATGATGGCGGCCATGGAGGGCTCGGCGCCGATGGCCGCCAGGGCGATGGCCCAGACCGCGCAGATGGCCGCCACGGTCATCTTGCGCTCCTTGCGGTCACTGAGCCAAACGGCGCCCAGGGCGCCGACCACGAAGCCGACCCCGGTCAGCACCATGAAGGCGATGCTGTGGGCCAGGCTATAACCCTCCTTCACGAAGAGGGTGGGGGCCAGGGTCAGCCAGGCATAGTTGCCAAGATAGTAAAAAAACCAAATGGTCGCGATCAGCAACAGGCGCCGCAGGTAGGGCGGTTTGATAAGATCGGTCGAGCGGCCCCGCGCCAGGGGTTGAATGGGTTGCGGTTCGGGCGGGGGCAGATCCCGGCCCAGCTTGGCGGCGGCCAGGCGCTCCGCCGCGGCCACCGCGGCCTCGGCTTCGACGGTCCGGCCCTGGGCGAGCAGCCAG
>JANQKX010000115.1 GCA_028280915.1 Kiloniellaceae bacterium | reverse complement strand
GTTTTCCAGCGAACACCGGCCCCATGGCCCAGAACGAGCCGTTGGGCATGCCCACGCCGAAGATGCCCACGAAGCCCACCGGCGAAAGGCGGTAGAGGTGGCCGAAGCGGATGCGCACCCGCGCCACCGGCTTGGGCTGGGCCGAGGAGGTCAGGGCCACGGGCACGGCCGCCAGGGAGACCAGGATCGAGGCCAGGGCGAAGAGGGTAAAGCCCGATACGGGCGCCAGGGTGATCATCAACTGGCCGATGGTCATGACCGTCAGGTTGATGATGGTGTAGACGGAAAAAACCAGGCCCCGGGTTTGGTTGTCCGCCTTTTCGTTCAGCCAGCTCTCGATGATCATGAACAGGCAGGCAAAGCAAAAGCCGGTCACGGCGCGCAGGGGCCACCACACCCCCGGGTCCAGGATCAGCACGTGGGCCAGCGCCACGGTGGAGGCGATGGCGACCATGGCCGTGAAGGTGCGAATATGCCCAACCCGTTGAATTACATAGGGTCCGCGCCAGCAACCCAGGGCAAATCCCAGAAAGTAGGACGAGCCCAAGACGCCGATATCGAAGGTGGAAAAGGTCGCCAGCTGGGCCCGCAGCGGCAGCAAGGTGTTCTGCAGGCCGTTGCCCATCAGCAAGATGGCCACGCTCAACAAGAGAGCTACGAAGGGCACGATGGTTCTGATCATGGTCAAGAGTGTCTTTAATTCAGACTATCCAAAATCATGTCCTCTACTACACACCGTGAATTTCCGGGCAGCAATGAAAACTGCTCACAATGTCCAATTTCCGGCTGAGCCATGATCCGCGGAGTCTGGCCCCGATGTGGCCAAGTCGCGCGATGGACAAGGAAGGGGTGGCAAACAAAAACGTCACCGGATTGCCCAATGGCAGGCACTCTGGGACGGGCAAAAGTTGTTTGCGGCAGTCGTGGGGCCACATCTCCGGAGAACACGCCGTCTTCTCCATATTGACGTAGGATTGGCGGAACGTCGCGATGGGAGCCAACGAGAATCTCAGTCGGCGCGTCATGTTCGGAAACATCGGTGAATAGGAAAAGGGCGAGCAAAGCACGGTTACGACTGTGAACATTTACGAAATAGCGTCCATCGACTTCATAGCTGCCGTCGATATGCCAGCCAGCATCACCCGGGTCTGTTTTGCTAGGAAATCGCACCGGAACCGTGCCGCCAACGCCCTGACGTTTTATCCAATTCCCATTTCCGAGCAGAGCATCGTAAAGCGCCCAAAGGCGTGGAGACGTCCCCGCTATTGCGAATGCCGGCCCCTCGGGGCAAACAAACCTGATGACGGGCTTTGTCCAGGTTTCAGGGTTGGCTACATTTATTGATTGTGACCGAAGTTCTGCCTCAATAGATTCAAGGCAGGCGTCTTTGGTCGCCTTGTCGAAGGCCTGGGCGACGCGAATGAAGCCGTTTTCTCTAAATTCATCGATGGCGGGTCGTAGATTGGACTTCATGCGCCTATGGTACGCGCTCCGTGTTTGGCATCAAAGCGTGTCGTGGTTGGGATGCGAGGATGGCAGATTTTAAGGCCTCCTTAACCCTAAATCGCCAGTCTGGGCCGTGACGGTCCCGTCGGGGGCCGGGACCCTTTTTTTACCGTTGATCAAGCCTGGCGCTGGGACTAATGTGCCTGCCTGTTTTCGCACTGCAGCATGAGTCCGGCGGGGCGGGGTGCCGGGCCCACGAGGCGAAAATTCCGATGACTTTGAGATGACCTTCCAGCGACCCGCCGCCCACCAATCGAGACATGCCCAGCGACCAAACACGACCCACAGACCCTAAAGAGGTTTGCTTCCAGCGCCTGATCCTCAAACTGCAGAATTATTGGGCCGATCAGGGCTGCGTCATTCTGCAGCCCTATGACATGGAGGTGGGGGCCGGCACCTTTCACCCGGCGACCACGCTCAGGGCTCTCGGGCCGGGCGTGTGGCGCTGCGCCTACGTGCAGCCGTCCCGGCGCCCCACCGACGGGCGTTACGGGGAGAACCCCAACCGGCTGCAGCACTACTATCAATATCAAGTGCTCATGAAACCCTCGCCGCCGAACAGTCAGGAGCTTTATCTGGGCTCCTTGCAGGCGATCGGCATCGATCCCTTGGCCCACGACATCCGCTTCGTGGAGGACGACTGGGAATCCCCGACGCTGGGCGCCTGGGGCCTGGGCTGGGAGGTCTGGTGCGACGGCATGGAAGTGAGCCAGTTCACCTATTTCCAGCAGGTAGGCGGCATCGACTGCAACCCGGTGCCGGTGGAGCTGACCTATGGGCTGGAGCGCCTGGCCATGTACGTGCAGGGCGTGGACAATATTTTCGATCTGGACTGGGACGGCGTGCCGGCCGAACAAGGCGGCAAGAGCTATCGCGATGTCTTCTTGCAGGCCGAGCAGGAATACTCCGAGTTCAACTTCGAGGCGGCCTCGACCGAGATCCTGTTCCGCCATTTCGAGGACGCGGAACGGGAATGCCAAGCCATCCTGCAGCACGGCCAGGACCACGGCCGGCTTCTGCCCCTGCCAGCCTATGACCAGTGCATGAAGGCGAGCCATCTGTTCAATCTGCTGGATGCCCGCGGGGTGATCTCGGTCACCGAGCGGCAGGCCTACATCGGCCGGGTGCGCAATCTGGCCAAGGCCTGCTGCGAGGCCTGGTACGCGACCCAGACTCAGTCCCAGACCGGCGACAGCGGGGAAGGCGGGGAGGCGGCCCATGCGTAACGCGACCTCCCTTGCCGAGAAAGGCCCCACCCCCGCGGCCAATCCCTTTCGCAGGTCCGAGTTCCTGCTCGAGATCCGCAGCGAGGAGATTCCCGCCAAGATGCAGGCCCGCGCCGCCGAGCAGCTGCGCGAGCGCTTGATCGCCATGGTGGAGGACATGGGCTTTGCGGAGGACGTGAGCCCGGAGCAGGTGCGCAGCTATGTCACGCCCCGGCGCCTGGTGGGCGTGATCCAGGACCTGCCCCAGCGCCAGGCCGATCAGGAAAAAAGCCGCAAGGGCCCCAAGGTGGGCGCGCCGGAAAAAGCGCTAGCAGGCTTCATGAAGGCAGCCGGCCTGAACTCCATCGACGAAGCCGTGATCGAGGAGACGCCCAAGGGCCAGGTCTACATGGCCTATTGGACTGAAGAGGGGCGCGGGACCGCCGAGTTGCTGAGCGAGAAGATTCCCGAAATCATCACCGCTTTCGACTGGCCGAAGTCCATGCGCTGGGGCAACGGCGCCTTGCGATGGGTTCGGCCGCTTCAGGGCATCCTGGCCCTTTTCGATGGTGAGG
This sequence comes from Kiloniellaceae bacterium, assembly GCA_028280915.1. Classification (GTDB taxonomy): domain Bacteria; phylum Pseudomonadota; class Alphaproteobacteria; order Kiloniellales; family Kiloniellaceae; genus JANQKX01. Next base: position 748 of record JANQKX010000115.1, on the reverse strand, counting down.
CCCTGTCCGGCCGGCTGGATTTGGCCAGTTTGGACGGCCAGCCGGACCGTGTTTTTTCCTTCGGCAAAAGCACCGTCGGGCACCGCTTCATGGCGCCGGACGACATTGAAGTGACGGACTTTGCCGGGTATCGAGCCGACCTGGAGAAAGCCCATGTGGAGATCGATCCCCATGTGCGGCAAGCCCGGATCAAGAGGGAAGCCGAGGCGCTTTGCGCCGCCGAGGGCCTGAAGCTAAAGCCCGACGAGGGACTGCTGCGGGAGGTGGCCGGTTTGGTGGAGTGGCCCGTGGTGCTCATGGGCTCCATCGATCACGCCTACATGGACCTGCCGCCGGAGGTGCTGGTCACGGCCATGCGGGCCCATCAAAAGTATTTCGCCACGGAGCAGGCTTATGGCGGCGCCAATTTGACCCTGGCGAGCCGCTTTTGCTTTGTCGCCAACCTGGCGGCGCCGGACGGGGGCAAGGCGATCGTCGCCGGTAACGAGCGGGTGCTCTCCGCCCGCTTGGCCGACGCCCAGTTTTTCTGGGACCAGGACCGCAAGACCCGCTTGTCCGACCGGGTGCCGGCCCTGGCCAACATGGTGTTCCACGCCAAGCTGGGAACCCTGGCCGACAAGGTCGCGCGGATCGAGCGCTTGGCGGTGCAATTGGCCCGACACATCCCCGGCGCCGACCTGGACCAGGTACGCTCGGCGGCCAGCCTGGCCAAGGCGGACCTGACCAGCGGCATGGTGGGGGAGTTCCC
>JANQKX010000110.1 GCA_028280915.1 Kiloniellaceae bacterium | reverse complement strand
ACTTGCCGAACACCCGGCGGGCGGTGGAAACGCCGCCGGCGGGGAAGATGATCAGGGCGCCGCCCTTTTTGGTGTGGGCGATGGCCCGGCGGCAGGTGTCGATGTTGATGCGCCGCGCCGCGCTGGTCTCGGTAAAGGATACCGGCAGCACAACGTCCTTCAGTTCCGGCGCGCGCAGCATGACCTCGTGGGCGATTAGCTTCACGTCCGGCCGGACCGCGCCCACCAAATGGCAAAGGATCAAGCCGTCGATCACGCCGAAGGGGTGATTGGCCACCACCACCAGCGGGCCTTCCTTGGGCATCAGGGCCAGGGGCGCCCGGTCGAAGGCCAGGGAAAGCCCCAAGCGGCGCACCGCCTCGGCAAAAAACGGCAGGGATTGATCACCGTTGTCATAATAGTCCTGATAGAGCTGCCGCATCTTCTTTTGCCCGGACAGGCGCTCAATGGTGCCGATGAACAGCCGCCGGTGAAGGGGGTCGTAGGGGTTGGCATAGGACACCAAGGGCGCGGCGCCCCGGCGTGCCGATAAACGCGGCCGCGCCGATCCGGGGGGATGGCCCCGGGATGCGGGCTGATCCGCCTTTTGGGAGTCAGGCCGGGACGCGGGGCGGCGCGGGGACTGCTGAGACCGGTTGAGGTGAGACACGTCCGAACTCTCATGGTGGGGACAAAGTCCTCAAAAGCTAAATCCCTTTTGTGTCGTCCAAGCGTAGCTTTTGTGTCGTCCAAGTATAGCTTTTGTGTCGTCAAGACATCGTTTGCATGACGCCGTTGCGACACTTTCATGACGATAATCGTGACGGTTCCGTGACGTTTGGCCTCTGCACCGGGCAAAGGGTGTTGGAAACGGCCCTTGGGACCTGGTGTCAATTGGGCCGGGTATTACTTGGAGCGGGGTGTCACTGCCACTGGGCCAGTTCCACGGTGATGCCCTCCGGCCCGGTCAGGAAAAAGAGCCGGCGATTGTGGAAGGCCGTGAGTTCGGCGCGCACTTCCACGCCTTCGGCCTTGAGGCGGTCGACGGTGGCCTGGGCATCGTCGACGGCGAAACAAATGTGATTGAAGCCCAGTTTGTCCAGGCGCGAGATGACCGGGTCCAACTGGGCCCGGGGAGCCCGGTAGCGCAGGATCTGCATCTCGAAGCGGGGGGTCATGCCCGGAACGGCCAGGGTCACATGATCGGCCTCGATATCGGGGACCCCCATATAGGTGGCAAAGGGTTCGCCGGCAATGACCACGGATTTGTCCACTTCAAATCCGAGCAGTCCGAAAAAGCGGATCGCGGCGTCCAGATCCCGGACCGCCACCGTCACGTGGTCAAAATGGGTGATCATGATTTTTACTCCTCAGCCCAATCGGTCGGATCGATACTATAGCGCAACGGCTTCAACTTAGAAACGTCGCGGTTCCGAGAGCGCACTGGCGTGGGCTTGCCGCTCCTTCCCCTGGCTTGACAGTCGGTGCCGACCCCCTGGCATGACAGTCGGTACCGACGGGCGCTTGTCCTATGGCCATCGGCTGGCTTAGGCTAGGGTTTATGGCGGGTTAGGGTTCAGTTCGATCGTTCCAACCATATTGTGGTGCACCATGACGGATCAAAGCAAACCATCAAGCCAAGGCAAGCCGGGCCGCGCGGGCTTCATCCCCCGGCCCCGTCATGACGATACCCGCCTGTTGAACCTGCAATTCGCGGTGTTCGGCAGCCAGGCCTTTTTTGTCGCCCTGGACCTGGGGCTGTTCGATCTGGTGGGCGAGGCCCCCCGCACCGTGGCGGAGGTGGCGGCCGCCAAGGACCTGGCGCACCGGGCGGCGGAGACCTTGCTGTCGGTCTGCACCTCCCTGCAGCTCATGAAGCGGACGGGGGAGGGGGACGACGCGCGTTACGCCCTGACCGAGGTGAGCGAGGACTATCTGCTGGCCCAAAGCCCCATTAACTTGGGCGAGTTCTTCCGCAAGATCTATATCGCCCAGCCCAACATCTCCAGCTTCGAGGCCATCAAGCAGTCTTTCCTGGTCAACAAATCCCAGATCTATGGTGGCGAGGACCTCTTCGAGGCCCACCAGAAGGAAGAACTCGACCCCGAAGCCGCCGCCATGGCCGAGGCCCGGGCGCGGGACTTCACCATGACCATGCATCACCACAGCCTGGCCCCGGCGCTCGCCTGGGCCGATCA
>JANQKX010000105.1 GCA_028280915.1 Kiloniellaceae bacterium | reverse complement strand
AAAATGTCATAAACCGCCATTTCGGTGACATCGAAGCGCAGCGCCAAACCGCCCCGGGGCGCCCGCCAGCGCAGGTCGGTCCGGGTCCAATCCAGTACGGGCATGAAATTGTAACAGACGATCTTCACCCCCGCCGACGCCAGGCTATGCAGATTGTTGACCCAGACCGCCAAGGCCGCTTCGGTATCGCCGCGCCAGGTCTTCAGGCAGGTGGGAACGGGGATGCTCTCGCAAACATCCCACCGAAGGCCCGCCTCGGTCAGCAGGGCCTTGTGGGCGGAGACGTCGTCCACGGACCAAAGGTCATAGTTATAGAGGTGGTGCAAGGCGGTCACCACGCCGCTGGCCCCCGCTTGCCGGATATTGTCCAACGTTACAGGGTCATCCGGTCCGTACCAGCGCCAAGATTCCAACATTTGCCCCTCCAATTGTCCGACGATATAGCCTGTGAACCGGAATAGTCCCACATCACGGGACATGTCAACCATTTTGTTGGACAATTTTCGGCTTTTCCCCGCCTCTTATTCGGGTATAATAGACAAATCTTAGCAGAACGGGTGTAGAATACCTGTATCGATTCCTCTGGACAATGGCGAAATGCCCAACAAATCAGCGGTTGAAGCGGTGCTCGACAAGATACGGGCCATTATCACGGAGGATCGCTTGAGCGCCGGGGACCCTCTGCCGAGCGAAACGGAGATCGCGCGCCGGTGTTCCACCTCGCGCAATACCGTGAGAGAGGCCATCTCGGTTCTGCGCGCCTATGGCGTCGTGGAATCCCGCCAGCGGGTGGGACCCGTTCTGGTGGACAACCGGCATATCGCCATCTCCAAGCTATTTTCCTTCAGCCAGCATGTCTCGCCGGAAGCCTTCAACGATATCCAGGGTTTTCGCCGTCTCATAGAAATGGGCGTGGCCGACCAGGTCATGGAGAAACGCACCGAAGCGGACCTCGCCGCTCTTGCCGACATCAACGAAAAAATGCAGGCCGCGTCGGAGGTTTCGGAGGCGGCCCGTTTCGATTATCTGTTCCATTTGCAGCTTGTCATCATATCGGGCAACACAACAACTTTGGACGTCTACCGCTTTTTAGAGCCCGTCATCCGGCGCCTGCTGGAAAACGGCAAGGCGAGAGAACGATTCCGCGCGGATATCGGCGCCGAACATCAAGCCATCATCAATGCCATCCGGGATCGCAATCGCTATGCCTACCTGTTCCATATGGATCGGCATCTGCGCTCCGGGCTGAAGTTCATCGATTGAGCAATGCCGGATGTGCCGTGCGGGCGCAGGCTTTCCCACGGGTCCCGGAACAAACCGTCTCCCTCGATATGATAGGGGCGAGTGAGCTGATCACCGCAGCGAGATCGATATGGCTCTGACAGTGCCTGCCTTTGGCACCTCATGGAAGCGGCCTGGTGACACCTTACTTTATGCAAACTCGAGGATCGAAGGGAGGCGCTTGGGGAATGCCCCGTATCATGTCCGCAGCCCGTTCGGCCATCATGATCACGGCGGCATGAATGTTGCCGGAAATCATATCCGGCATGGCGGAAGCATCGACCACGCGGAGACGCGCCATGCCACGAACGCGGAATTCACGATCCAGCACCGCGCCGGGATCGCCATCCGGGCCCATCCGGGCCGTGCAGGCCGGGTGGTGGCCGGTGACGATCTTATCGCGCACATAACCAAGGAGATCATCATCGCTCATCAATGAGGTGCTAGGTTCGATTTCCTCCCCCCTTAGGGCTTGGAAAGCCGGCTGGTCAACGATCTTGCGCACATGGCGCAGACCGGCGACCAAATCCCGGGCATCCCCTTCGTCGGTCAAATAGCCGCAGTCGATCAGTGGCGGATGCAGCGGATCGGGGGCGGCCAAGGCCACCCTGCCCACACTGCGGGGCCGCAGAAGGTTCACGTCGAATTGCAGGCCGGGCTTGGCGACCTTGCCGCGGGTGATCAAAGCCTGCGCCTTCTCCAACAGCGCGGCGATCCCGGAAGAGCCGGCGGGCTCTGTCTCTGTCTCTGTCTCCAGGTAAAGGGACATGAAAAAGATCTCCAAATCCGGCAAATCGCCCTCATCAAAGGCATGAAACAAGGCGGTGGACCAGAATGGGCCGCCCGCAGGCCCTTGGCGGGTTAAAATCCATTTCGCCCCCATAAAAAGCGCCGGTCCCAGGCGCTGATACTTGGCGAAGCTACCTTCCGGGTCACGGAGATGAAAGTTGATCGGGACATTTGGATGGTCGGATAGCACCTGGCCAACACCGGGAAGATCGTGCACCACATCGATCTGCATTTTTTTCAAGTCCACCGCCGGTCCGATCCCGGAGATCATCAGCATCTTTGGCGTTTCGAAGGCCCCGAGGGAGAGGATCACCTCCCTGCGGGCCAAGAAGCGGCCCTTTGTGGTTTCAACCCCCACGGCCACGCGCCCCTCGATCAACAAACGCAGGACCGTGACGCCGGTTTCGATTCTGAGATTTTTGGGCCGCCGCGACAGATAGCAGCGGGCGGCCGACGACCGCACCCCATCGGCTATGGAAACGTCCAGACGACCCACACCGGCCTGCCGCGCACCATTGAAGTCGTCCAGCCTGGCGGCCCCGGCTTCACAGGCGGCCTGGATAAAAACCTCATCCAATGAGTTGAAGTTTCGCGCCGGTGACGTGCCGATCACCCCATTTTCACTATGAAAGGCGCTATCGCGCCGATGGGGCGCCCCCGCCGAACAGCGCAGATAGGGCAGGACATCGGCATAGCCCCATCCATCCAGGCCGCTGGCCGCCCAACGGTCAAAATCACCGGCGTTGCCGCGCATATAGATCATGCCATTGATGAGAGAGGAGCCGCCGAGCCCCTTGCCGCGGGGAAACTTGATGGCGCGTCCGCCCAGCGTCCGCTGGGGGATGGATTCATACCCCCAATCGTATTTGGGATTGCCGCTCAGCATGCCCATGGCCGCCGGCATTCGCGTCAAGAGGCTGTTGCCGCGGCCGCCTGCCTCGAGCAAAAGAACCCGCACGGAGGGGTCCTCGCACAGACGCGCGGCCAAAACGCATCCCGCCGATCCGCCCCCGGCGATAATGTAGTCGAATTCAGGAGCCGGTGGCGTGCTCATGGGGCCACGGTCCCTCACCCATAGGGAATCACACTTTGCGACTGCATACCCAGACCTTCAATGGTCAAGGACAAACTGTCCCCCACCTTCAGGTAGCGGGGCGGTTTCAATCCCATGCCAACGCCGGGCGGCGTTCCGGTGGCGATCACGTCTCCCGGATGAAGGGTCATCAGACGGCTCATGTAGGCGATCAGATAGGCAACGCCAAAGACCATCGTGCTGGTCGATCCCCTTTGCATGATATCGCCATTGACCTGAAGGGACATGGTCAGGTTCTGCGGATCGGGAATCTCCTCGGGCGTCACCAGCCAGGGACCGAGCGGGCCAAAGGTGTCGCAGCTCTTGCCTTTGGTCCATTGGCCGGTGCCTTCAATCTGAAAGCGCCGCTCCGAAACGTCATTGGCAATGGTATAACCGGCAACATGCTCGAGGGCCTTGTCATGGGGTACATTTTTGGCCGTCTTACCGATGATGACGGCCAGTTCCAATTCCCAATCGAGCTTTTCACCGCTGAGCGGCATCATGATCGGATCATGGGGACCGCATATGGCGCTGGTGGCCTTCATAAAGAGGATGGGTTCGTCGGGCACGGCCATGCCCGCTTCCTCGGCGTGGTCGGAGTAGTTGAGCCCGATGCACATGAACTTACCGACCCCGCCGACCGGCGAACCCAGGCGCACCGCTTCGCGCACCACCGGTAGCGCGTCCGCATGTCTTGCCAGAGAGCCCAGGTCGCCCAAAACCGGGCCGGCAAGATCCGGCACATGTGCCGAAAGGTCGCGAATGGCCCCATCCTGAT
>JANQKX010000051.1 GCA_028280915.1 Kiloniellaceae bacterium | reverse complement strand
CGAGGCCATGGACCAGTTGAACCCCCGGGAGCGCCTGGTCATCTCCACCCGGCGCCTGAGCGCAAACGGGGCCACCTTGGGCGAGCTGGGAAAAACGCTTGGCCTCAGCAAGGAGCGCGTGCGCCAGATCGAAAAGCGCGCCATGGAAAAGCTGAAAGTGGGCCTGCTGGGCCGGGTCCGGCAAAAGGGTGAGCTGTTTGCTGATTCATAAAACCGCTAACCCGTTCTTAGTAGGTCGACCTCATCGTCCGAGAACCCGTGTTGGCGCATCATGGATCGGTGGTCTGGACTGCCGAGGTAACTATTCAACACTTTGTCAACGGCAGATATAAGACTTTTCTCGAGTCTTGGAAAAGCGAAGCAGCCAAACGCCGGCGCTTTCTCCGAGGGTGGGATAACGACTGATTTCAGGGCGAGACCGGGATTGCGTTGAATAAATCCGCTGTGGGCCCGATCGACACTGGCGTAGGCGATTGCTGTCCGTTCGAGTACCGCGCGCGCCGCTTCCTCATAGGTTTCAAAGACCAGTATGCGATCGTCCGGAATACCAAACTGGATGGCGGATCGATGTTGAAATTGATCCCGAACAACAGCCAATTTGCAGCTGGGGGCATTGGCGATGGACCCATATCCTGCCAGCTGATCATCGGCGTCGCCTCTTATCAACAAGCCATCTGGCAGAGCCCAGATGGGGCGGCTGAAGACGGCGTATTTTTTTCTTTCTCCGGTCGCGAAAAGCCCGGTGGTCATTTGCCAGCGGCCGTCGCAAAGTCCGGGTAGAAGCTGTGAGAACTCCGTTTCAACCAGCTCGTATCGATCAATACCTAAAGCGGCAAAAACATACTGTGCGAGTTCGACGTCGCAACCCCGGACAGTGCCATCCTCATCCCGGAAGTTGAAGGGCGGCTCTATGAGATAGGCAAACTTCACGGCTTTGACGACGCGAGGCTCTCGCCCTGAAGATTTTCATAGGTCGCCAGCTTGTAGGCCAACACCTCCTCGCAGCGGTCCAAGTCCGCCCGTCGTTTTTTTAAGAAATCCGCATGTGCCAGCAAGATGGTTTTCCTTTCTGGAATTGTGTCGTCCCCCGCCTGATAGAGGACCGCGAACCGATGCATGGTTTTCACGGGCATACCTGTCTCCCGCAGCCAAAAAAGCAGTGTTAGCCAGTCGACATTTTCTTTGGAAAAACGCCTTTTGCCATCAGAGCCGCGTTGAACCTTTGGCACGATGCCCGATTTCTCATAGTAACGGATGGTATCGATACTCAAGCCACTGGCGTTTGCCGCTTCGGCGATGCGCATGGGTCACTCTCCAAAATACACTCTTGCCGGCATAGATACCGACCTGGAGTTAGTCCCGGTCAAGGACTAAGTTGGAGAATTAAAATCTCTCGATTGTTGTTCGAGCTCACGAAGTTGAGAGGCCGTTTGGATGATTGTTTTCCCGAGCCGGTCAATGGCTTGGCCATCCGCCGCCAAAGCCGGTGCGGGCATCATCTGGACCGTTGCGGGAATGGGTAAGCGGCCTTCGGGGTCCAGCCGGCGGCGCACATCCCTGAGAGCTTCCTCCCAAAGCCCAAGCCGGCGCAATTCAGCGATGCCGCGCTGACACAAGCAGGACACCACGCGCGCCGTATTGAGCAGCTCGGGTTCGTCGGGTTCTTTTTGGCGCAGTTGATCCAGCAACCCCGGGTCCTCGAACCGCACATGGGGCGTGAAGTTCAGGCAAAAAAGCGGCAGCGAGAGCGCCGCGGCGGCCTCGGCGATGGCCGGGACCGGGTCCGGCAGGACCAGGGGGCTGTAGCGGGTGAGAAGCTCGGTAAAATGTGTGTCCGGCGTGTCGTGGATGAAAAGCGCCAGGCCATTGGGGCTCAGGCGCTGGGCGATGGTGGTGACCAGGCGGGATACGGTGGCCCGTTCGGGCACGTAATAGAGCATGTGGGACAGCTCGGCCAAATCCACCCGCGGGGCGGCGAAAGCCGTGGGGGCGAAAGCATCGCCCACGGTGATCTCCACGCCGTCGACACAGGAGAGGGCGCTGAGGCGCAATCGAGCCTGGGCCGCCAGTTCGGCGGAGGGCTCGTCGGACCAGATCCGCAGGCGCCGGCCCGTGGCCTTGTGCAGTTGTTGGGCGTAGTCGCCGGTTTGCAAGCCATCGCCGATGCCGGGCACGTAAAAGTCCAGCGAACCTTTACCGGTCAAGACCAGGCCGGTTCCGATCGCCTGATCCAGCAGGCGCGCCAGAACGGCGGCGGTCAGGGCTTTGTCGTTGCTGGCGGCCTCGAAGGCCTGAAAAGCAGCGGGATCGAAGGGGCTTTGGTCGTGTTCTACCGGTTCCTTCGTCATGGTTCCGTTACTCGGTGACGACCTTGATGGTCTGGCCGGCCTTGAGCTGGGGGTCGGGACCCAAGGCGTTGAGCACGGCCAGGCGCTCCAGCTGGAAGGTATCGAAGGGCATGCGTTGGGCGATCTCGCTGGCCGTCTCGCCCGGTTTTACGGTATGGAGGCGCAAACGCAGGGGCTTGATCGCGGCGGCTTCCTTTTTGCTCAGTTTGCGGAAGCTGTGGGTGGTGTCCCGCAGGGAAGGGGCCAGGTCGGCGGTTTGCTCCGGCTTGGTCATGAACAAAAATCGATAGATGGTTTTCTTGTCATAACCGATGGCCACCAGGCGCAGATCCCGCGCCCCGTTTCGGGTGTTGATTTGCGTGGTGCCGGTGGCCGCGGGCAGGCCGTTGACGTCGATTTCCTCCAAGTTGGCGATGGTGACGTCGTTGCCCCACTTTTGCTTCACGTACTGGGACATGGAAAGGTTGGCCGGCCGTTTGTCCCGGTCGAAGAGGATCACCGCGCCCTCGGTGTTTTTGGCCACCACCTGCTGGGGCGTGTTGATCAGGCGAAAGCCCTCGGGAACTTCAAAGGTAAAGCGCAGGCCCGGGTGGGAAAACCGGCGCCGGTTGATGACGCCTTCCTCGGGGTTGTCGCCATAGAGCATGCCGTCGATTTGTTTAAGGTAAGGCGCCCTTTCGGTCATGGGATTGCTGGCCTTGACCACCTGGGCTTCTTCAATGGCCCGCTCGATGCGGTCGGTGGTGCGCGGGTGGGTCTGCATGATGCTGAACTGGTCGGCGGCACCTGGCTGACCGGCGATTTCCGCTTCCAGGCGGGCGTGGGCCTGAAGCTGCTGCAGGAACTCGGCCATGCCCCGGGTATCGTAGCCGGCGCGGGAGAGATAGCGCACCCCCAGCATGTCGGCCTCGAATTCCTGGTCCCGGGAATAGCTTTTCAAGACCACCGCGCCGATGCTGTTGCCGGCGCTGGCGCCCAGGTCACCGCCCAGAATGCCCAGGCCCAGGGTGGCGATGGACGCGGCCATGTTCTGGCCGTGCCGCTCGGCACTGTGACGGGCGGTCACATGGCCGATTTCGTGGGCCAGGACACCGGCGACCTCGGCCTCGTCCTCGGCCAGGGCCAGCAGGCCCCGGGTGATGTAAACATAGCCCCCCGGCAGGGCGAAGGCGTTCACGATGGGGGTATCCAGCACCGTGAAGGTGAATGTGAGGTCCGGCAGTTCGGAGGTACTGGCCAGAAGGGTGCCCAGGGAGGAGATGTATTTGGCCAAGGCCGGGTTGTCGTATTCGCCGCCGAATTCCTTGATGATTTTGGGGTGTTCCTGCAGGCCAAGGGCCTTTTCACCCTCTTCATCCAGGCCGCCGGTAAAGATGGTGCGGCCCGTGCCGGGCGCGGTGGAACAGGCGGCCAGCACCAGCAGGATGAGAGCCTGACAGGCGATTGCAAGGCTCCGGCGAGGAGAACAAAAAGCGAACATGGGTGGCATCAGTCGTCCAAAAGCTCAATTTGTTCCATATGGGTCGCCTCGATCATGGGACCGTTAAAGGACTTGAGCCAGCCCCTGACCCGCACCCGTTGACCTTCCAATCGGGTTAAGTCCACGCCGTCCGCTACTATGCGGCGCAGGTCGCTGGGGCCAAAGGTCACCGTGAAATCTTCGCGCCAATTTGTGCCGAAATTAAGGTAGGCCCGGCCCCGAACGATGGCAGCATTGTGGATTTTACCTTCCACAAGTTCAAATCCGTTAATGAAATCCGCCGCTTCCTCCGGCGTGCGCACGGCATAAAACGGATGATCCCAGATCCCCCGACGCTCGTCCCGCGCCGCCCTTTCCAGCGCCAACATGTCGTCCACCAAGGCGCGGTTGTCGGGGAAGCTGTAAACCCGGGCCATGCCTTGGGCCAGTATTTCTCCCTGGGCCCAGGTGCCGTCCTGGTCATAGATATGGGCCAGCAAACGGCCGTGGCGGTCCCGGGGCGTGCCGCCATGGCCATAATCGATGGTCCGGCCCAGGGTGAGCGCCTCCAGGGCCTCTTTTGCTTTGTCGGCCAAGGGCCAGGTGGGAAAGTTTTTGCGCCCCAGGGGCAGCTTTGGCGCCTGAATACCCACCAGGCGGATTTCCTCGCCATTGTCCAGGACCACCGTGTCGCCGTCGATCACTTCCACCACCCGGGCCGAGCCACCCCAGGTCAGGTCGTCCGGCAAGGATTGGGCGGTGCCCGTGGGCAGATACTCGATGGCCAAAACCAGGACCGCGAGAACCGCAAGCAGAATGCCCGAGAACAATTTGCCCAAGAGCAGTTTAGATGAGTATTTGGAACGCACCGGCATGGCCTTGATCTAACAATTTTTGGCTGGTCCGGCCAGATCGGTTTTTGAAACCGGCCGCAAGGCAAGCGCCGGACGGGGTTCCAATACCGTCGCGGCTGGGGGGCGGCCCAATTAAGGGAATTGAAGCACGGCGCGGTGACAGTCTAGATTAGCGGCCTGGATTGACCACGAATCAAAGAACGCCAAAACCATCCCGCGAAAGGCCGCCATGACCGAATCCGACCTCTATCCTTCCATTGAGCCCTATGAGACCGGGCGTCTGGCGGTGACGCCGCCTCACAACCTCTATTGGGAAGTGGTCGGCAACCCTGAAGGCGCCCCGGTGGTGTTCCTCCATGGCGGACCCGGCGCGGGGGCCTCGGCCGACCATCGGCGTTTTTTTGACCCGGACCACTACCAGATCGTGGTCTTCGATCAGCGGGGCGCGGGGCGGTCCCAGCCCCTGGGCGAGCTTTCCGATAACACCACCCAAGCCTTGATCAGCGATATGGAGGCCTTGCGCGACCATCTGGGTATCACCCGCTGGCAGGTATTCGGCGGCTCTTGGGGTTCGACTTTGGCCTTGGCTTATGCCCAGACCCATCCCGACCGGGTCACGGCCTTGGTGTTGCGGGGGATTTTCCTGGCCCGGCAAATGGAAATTGACTGGTTCATGACCCACATGGGCCGCATCTTTCCGGAAAACTGGCAACGCTTTTGCGAGTTCATCCCGCCGGAGGAGCGGGGAGACCTCCTGGCCGCCTATCAGCGCCGGCTGCTGGATCCCAACCCAGGTGTGCAATTGGCGGCGGCGAAGGCCTGGAGCCTTTACGAAGCCGCCTGCTCCACCCTGCTCAGCGATCCCAAGGTGCTGCAGGATCATGGAGATAGCCGCATGGCCATCGGCCTGGCCCGCATGGAGATGCACTATTTCGTCAATCGCTGCTTCTTGCCCGAGGGCGCGTTGCTGCAGGGGGTCGACAAAATCCGCCATATCCCGGCGACGATCGTGCACGGGCGCTACGACATCATTTGCCCGGTCTCGACCGCCCATGATTTGCACCTTGCCTGGCCCGAGGCGGACTTTCGGATCGTGCCCGACGCGGGGCATTCGGCCATGGAACCGGGCATCCGCCGGGCCTTGGTGGCGGCCACGGATCACTATCGCGACCTGG
>JANQKX010000050.1 GCA_028280915.1 Kiloniellaceae bacterium | reverse complement strand
TGGACACGTCAAAGGGCGTGCCCGTGGGCCCAAAAAGGTAGTTATCACAGGTGCCGCGAAAGCCCATCACCGGGCTGTTGGTCATGCCCACGATGATGGCCCCGGCCCGTTCCATGCTTTCCGTGAAGCGGGTGGCGTAGGACGTAACGTTATCCTTCAGCGCCGGGATTCCGCCCCAGGTGGACACCCAGCCGGGCTTGGCATCGAAGAGATCCTTGATGGCCACGGGCACGCCGTGCAGCGGCCCAAGGGGCGCACCGGCCATGACCTCCGCCTCGGCCTGCTTGGCCCGCGCCCGGGCATCGTCAAACCCCCGGTAGGTAAAGGCCCCCAAGGTCCCGTCCCGCGCCTCGATCCGCGCGATCGTGGCCTCCACCACCTCCACCGGCGACAGCTCCCGCCGCCTGATCCGCCCGGCCAATTCCACGGTCCCCACATAGGCAAGGTCTTCAGATAGGCTCATTGGTCGCTCCTCTGGATAGGTTTCGGAACCGGCGGGTGTCAAAGTGGTAACATGGAGTCAGCAAGCGAACAAAGAGCCCTTGCCTGGCACCACGATCCAGCCTAGCTTCGCCGCTTGGCAAAATCCTAACAAAGGTTGATTAAGGACCATGGCTCTGGCCGAAACGCTCTCGCAAGGGGATCACAACAGCGGCTCCGACGCGGAAGGACAGCGCGCCGCGCGCGCCCGGGCCGGTATGCCGCTTACCGGCATCTTGGCCAATCCCCTGTCGGCCATGCCGCCGCCGCTCATGTTGCTGTTGGCGATCCTCTCGGTTCAGGTGGGCGCGGCCCTTGCGATCAATTTGTTTCCCGCCTTGGGCCCCAACGGCACCGCCTTTTGGCGCATTGCCTTGTCGGCGATCTTTTTGGTCATCATCGCCCGCCCCACCTTGCGCGGCGTGACCCGGCAGAAACTCATGCTGCTGCTGATCTACGGCAGCGCCATCGGTATGATGAACATGCTGTTCTATCAGGCCATCGACCGCATCCCCCTCGGCATCGCGGTGACCATCGAATTCCTGGGACCCTTGGGGCTGGCGGCGGCCACCTCGCGCCATTGGCGCCACATTTTGTGGGTGGTGCTGGCGGCCGGCGGCGTGGCGCTGCTGACACCGGAAATCGGCGGCAATCTGGATCCGATCGGGGTGGCCTGTGCCGCCTTGGCGGGACTGTGCTGGGCCATTTTCGTGTTTTTGAGCGCCCGGGTCAGCAGCAGCTTTCCCGGTACCCAGGGCCTGGCCCTGGGCATGGTCGTATCCGCCGTGATCCTGGCGCCCCTCGGCGCCGGCAGCATCACCGCCCTGGTTGCCGATCCCTGGCTGATCTTGGCCGTTATCGGGGTGGCCGTGCTGTCCACCACCATTCCTTTCCGCTTGGAGTTCGAGGCGCTGAAACGCATGCCGACCCGGGTCTACGGCATTCTGATCACCCTGGAGCCGGCCGCCGCGGTGGTGATCGGCGCCCTGCTTTTGGGCCAGGCCATCGGGCTCAGCGCCATGCTCGCGGTGGTCTGCGTCACCGCCGCCGCCTTGGGCGCCACCCTGACGAAGAGCTCATGAGCTCCTTTATTTGTCGGCTCCCATGATGGATACCCAAAGGACCTATCGCATCGCCGCCATTCCCGGCGACGGCATCGGTCAGGAGGTCATTCCCGCCGGCCTTGACGTGCTGGCCGCCGCCGCCGAGCGGGACGGCGGCTTCAAGTTCCAGGTGGAGACCTTCGACTGGGGCTCGGAACGCTTTTTGGCCCGGGGCGCCATGATGCCCGAGGGCGGCCTGGACCGGCTGCGCGGCTTCGATGCCATTTACTTCGGCTCGGCCGGCGACCCCCGGGTGCCGGATCATCTCTCCCTCTGGGGCTTGCGCCTGGCCATCTGCCAGCCGCTGGACCTCTATGCCAACGTGCGGCCGGCCCGCCTGCTGCCCGGCGTGCGCTCCCCCTTGCGGGCGGGCACGGCGTCGAACCTGGACTGGGTCATCGTGCGGGAAAACAGCGAGGGCGAATACGCCGGCGCCGGCGGACGGGTGCACCGGGGCCTGGCTCAAGAAGTGGGCCTGGATGTCTCGGTCTTCACCCGCGACGGGGTCGATCGCATTCAGCGCTTCGCCTTAGAATTGGCCCGCCGCCGACCGGCCAAGCGCCTCACCCTGGTCACCAAATCAAATGCCCAGCGCCACGGCATGGTGCTGTGGGACGAGGTTTTCGAGGAGGTCAGGCAAGACTTCCCCGACATCGCCACCGACAAGATGCTGGTGGACGCCATGACCACCCGCATGGTGCTGGACCCCGCCTCCCTCGATACCATCGTGGCCACGAACCTGCACGCCGATGTGCTGAGCGACCTGGCCGCCGCCCTGACCGGCAGCATCGGCATCGCGCCCACGGCAAATCTGGACCCGGCGCGCCGGGCGCCCTCCATGTTCGAGCCCATTCACGGCTCGGCCTTTGACATCATGGGCAAAGGCATCGCCAATCCCATCGGCGCGTTCTGGTCCGGCGTCATGCTGCTGGAACACCTGGGCGAAGGCGCCGCCGCCAAGGCCTTGATGACCGCCATCGAACAGGTCACGGGGCGCGGCGAGGTCCTGCCCCGGGATTTGGGCGGTACCGCCGCGACCCAGGCGGTCACCGACGCGGTGCGGGCCGCCCTGGCGGGAAAGAACATCTAGGCAAAAATAACTAGAGGACGAGAGTTTCAGGCAATGGGGCTCAGGACCGACCGGCGGCGCCGGTGACGGCGCCGATGGTTTCGGTTGCGATCTGCTGCAGCCGCTCCTCGTCGTCATAGACCCGTTCCAGCACGGCCATGCCCCGGGAAACGGACACCAAGAGGCGCGCCGTGGCGCGGGCATCGCCGCTGAACTCTCCCTGTGCCCGCCCCGCCTCCAAGGCTTCGGCGATCAGGTTTTCCAACTGACTGAGAAACTGCGCCATCACGCTGCGGGTCGAGTCCAACTCGTCCGCCGCCTCCATGATCGTGCGGGTGGTCAAACAGCCTTGAGCCGGGGTGCCCTGGCGCATGCTGCGGATCCACACTTGGGACAAGAGGGTCAGACGGATCCGCAAGGGACCTTCGGCCAGCGCGGCCTGGCAGTCGGCCAGGAACTGTTCCGTATAGTGCTGGTAAACCTTTAAAAAGACCGATTCTTTGTCTTGATAGGCATTGTAAAGACTGCCCCGCTGCACGCCCGTCACCCGTGCCAGGTCGCTGATGGAGGTGCGCCGGTAGCCCTGCTGGCGAAACAGCGCCATGGCGGCACTCAACACCGCCTCTTCATCAAATTCCCGTGCCCGTGCCATGAATGCCATCCCAATTCATCGGGAAGAGTATCCAAAACCATTGACGGCTTGTCAAAAGCGCGCGAAACTCCATTCTTGACAATACGTCAAAAATCGATGTGTTCTCCCTCTCCCGGAATTGCCACGGCGACAAGGAAACGGACCATGAAGTTGCAACTCTACGAGCTGGCCGGCGCCGATGGGGCCGTGCGTTTTAGCCCCCACTGCTGGAAAGCCCGCATGGCCTTGGCGCACAAAGGCCTCACCGCCGAGCGTATTCCCTGCCGGTTTTCCGACAAGGACAAACTGGCGTTTTCCGGCCAGGATTTGGTGCCGGTCTTGGTGGCCGACGACACCACCATCACGGATTCCTGGAACATCGCTCTGTTTTTGGAAGAAGCCGCACCCGACGCCCCGTCGTTGTTCGGCGGCGAAGCGGCCCAGTCCCTCGCCCGCTTTGTCAACGCCTATGCGAACACCTTGATTCGCACCAGCCTGTTCCCCCTGATCGCCATGGATATCTACGACAGCATCGCCGAGGCGGACCGGGACGACTATCGCGAAAAGCGGGAAGCCTTTTTGGGGGCGCCTTTGGAGGAGGTGGCCGCCAAGCGATCCCAGGCCGTGCATAAATTTCGTGAGTTGCTCGATCCCGTCAGAACCTTGCTGACGACACAAGCCTATCTGTCGGGGGACCAGCCGCGCTACGCCGACTACTGCCTTTTTGGCAGCTTCATGTGGGCGCGCTGCATCAGCAATTTCGCCTTGTTGGACCCGGACGATTCCATCAACGACTGGCGTGAGCGCCTGTTGGACGCCTTCGACGGCATGGCGCGACAGGCGCCCCGGTCCACGGTCGCCCTCGCCTAGAGTGGAGCACGAAAGATGACCGACGCGGCCGCCGGCTTGGTGCTGAATGACTTCCCCAGCCGCACCAGGGAAAAACTGCGATATGGGGACACGGATCGCCAGGGTCATATCAACAACGCCGTCTTCGCCACGTTGTTCGAAAGCGGACGGGTGAGCTTTCTCTACGATCCCGCCCGGCCGCTTTATCCCGACGGCGCCCAGTTCGTCATCGCCAAGCTGACCATTACCTTCGCCGGCGAGCTGAACTGGCCCGGTGAAGTAGAGATCGGCACCGGGGTGTCGCGCCTGGGCCGCTCGTCCTTTACCCTGGTTCAGGGCCTGTTCAAGGACGGCCAAGCCGTGGCCAGCGCGGAAAGCGTGATGGTGCTGATGGACGAAACCACCCGCCGGTCCACGCCCCTGCCAACGGCCACCCAGGACGCCCTCTCCCAGCTGATGCTCGTCACCTAGACCGGCAAACACCACATCCAATGGCGCCAGATCGACAGGCGGTCTAAGCGCCGCTATAACAGGGCCATGGCTGCACCCCATCCCTTTTCCCTGGCCGGCAAGGTGGCCCTGGTCACCGGGGCCTCCCGCGGCTTGGGCCGGGAGATCGCCTGTGCATTGGCCCAAAGCGGCGCCACCACCTTGT
>JANQKX010000030.1 GCA_028280915.1 Kiloniellaceae bacterium | reverse complement strand
TATCCCATCGTGGACGCGGGGATGCGCCAGTTGTGGCACAGCGGCTGGATGCACAACCGGGTGCGCCTGATCGTGGCGTACTTCCTGACCAAGCACCTTTTACTGCCCTGGCAAGAGGGCGCCCGGTGGTTTTGGGACACCTTGGTGGACGCGGACCTGGCCAACAACTCCGCCGGCTGGCAGTGGGTGGCGGGCAGCGGCGCCGACGCGGCACCTTATTTCCGCGTGTTCAATCCGGTGCTGCAAAGCCGCAAGTTCGATGCCGAAGGGGTCTATCTCCGGCGCTGGCTGCCCGAGCTGGCCGGCCTGTCCAACGACGCCATCCATGCGCCCTGGGAACAGGGCCTGACCGTGGCCGGCTATCCGGCGCCCATGGTGGACCACAAGGAAGCCCGGCAGCGGGCGCTCGCCGCCTATGAGCAGGTCAAGCAGGGCTAGTTGCCGCCCTTCAGATAGGCTCCCAGGATGTGGCGGGCGATGTCTTCGCTGTTGCGAAGCTGGTAGTTGTTATAGTTGCCGGCGTAATGGGTGATCACCAGGCCCAGGTCGGGCAGGATGAACAGGCGCTGATCGCCGTTGCCCGCGGCCCGCACGATGCGTAAGGGGCCGCCGTCGCCGGCCGCGCCGGGTAACTCCCCAGGATACCACATGTAGCCGTAGCCGAAGGTGCCGCTGGGGCTCCAGGGAATGGTCGGGACATAGCGCGTGGTGGCCAGCTCGATCCACTCCGGCGGCGCGATTTCTTGCCCCTGCCAGCTACCCCCGTGGGCCATTACCGAACCGATCTTGGCCAGGTCCCGGGCGCGCAGGCGCAGGGCCGAGGCGGCGGAGGGGGAACTGCCCTCGCCCCAGGCGGGGGAGGCGAACCATTCATAGTCCGTGATCCCTAAGGGCTCGAAAAGCACCTCCTCGGCGTAGAGGTCCAGGGGCTTGCCGGTCAGGCGCTCGATCACGCCGGCCACCACTTGGGTCAGGCCGCCGTTATAGTACCAGCCCTCGCCGGGCGCTTGAACCAGGGGACGGGCCAGCACCATGGCGACGGGATCTGCAACGAAGTAGAGCTGGATCTCGTCGTTTTCCGGGTTGGTGTAGGGCACCTCCATCTCGTTCCATTCCAGACCGGCGGTCATGGTGAGCACGTGGTGCAAGGTGACCTGCGCCATCTCCGGGTTCATCTGCTCTTTCAAATCCGGGAAGAATTGGGGCAGGGGCGTTTCCAGGGCATCTTGAAATCCACCCTGATGGTGTTGCGCCAGAGCGATCCCTAACAGCAAGGTGGTCACGCTCTTGGTCACCGAGCGCAGGTCGTGCAGGCTCTCCCGGTCGAAGGTCACGAAACCTTGGGGCTCGCCCCATTTCTCGTCCCGACCGCTGAGATAAAGCTCGAAGACCAGGGCGCCGTCCTTTTCCACCAGCACCGCGTGGGTGTTGTCGTAGCGGCCCGTGCGCAGATCCAGGGTCAGGGCCGCCATGGCCGCGGCATCAAAACCGTTATCGGCCAGTTCGGCGACCGGCCAAGCGTCGTCACCGGCCGGGGGCGACGAGGGCTCCGCCTGTGCCAGGGCCTGAAAAGGGGCGAAACCAGCGGCCAGGGCCAGCAGCCAAAGGCCTGCAAAAATCGATGATTTTGGTCGAGGCCCCATCAGCCGAAACGCTTTCATTGCCGTTTATTCCCTTGATTGGGCCAATGGCGTCGCCATGGCGGGGCCGAAACCCATATCACGGATGAGACGGCGTTTCATCTCTCCTGTTTAGGGGACACGTCACTTGCAGAAGATGGAACCGGAATGCCTCCTGTGTGCCGGGACATTCGATTATCCTTAATTTCTTAACCAAAAGAAGTAACAAATTACCCGTTGCAATTTGATCGCGCATTTTGCATCCTGTGGCATCGGGAGACTTGCCATGCGCCTTTTGATTTTCCTCATTGTTTCGATGATGTCGACGCTCGCCATGTCCGTGGCCGCCAAAGCCGGGGATTGGCGCACCATTGACTATCACCAGACCGGTTTTGCCTTTGATTTGCCCTGGGACTGGGCGGATGCGAGCAAGGGAAGCTATTCATCCAGATGGAGTGACGACTACCTGCAAAAGACCACCCACGCCTGGTGGACCACCGATCAAAGCGATGTGATCGAAGTCTGGGTCTCTCAGCTCGCCGCCAACGTCTATTGGAGCAACGATGGCTTGGACGACCTTTCTGCCGAAGCGTTGGAAGGGTGGCCCCATTTGGAAAATCAGGGGGTTTCCAATTTCTCCTTGGTGCCTTGCCGGGGCGGGTCTTGTGCCACCTTTGAATCCAACGGCCGTCAATGCGGCGGGTTCTATTACTTCGACGGCCGTTACGGCGATCGCTGGAAAGGCGATAAAGCGACCCGCGCGGTGGATGGATACTATTGTCTCTCGGCGTCCGATGACGCGGTGGATTTGGCGACAGTTTTGGCCGGATTGAGATTTCAATCAGATCGCCTAAGCGCCGGAAACCAGAGGGACAACCAATCTGTCGATCCCAAAAAAGATCACTTTTAGGCGGCGGTTTCCGTATCGCCAGCTTCCCGTTTGGCCGTTGTCTTGCCAGAAAGATAACTTCCTCAAAACGTCGAGAGCAATCGGCCGTAACCTTCGATCCGGTCGGTGATGCCGGCCCGGCGCAGGCAGTCCCAGATCATGGCCTGGTTGCTGGCGATGACCGGCTTGCCGGCGGCGGCTTCGATCTCGCCGACCACGTCCAGGCTGCGCAGGGCGCCGCAGGAGATGAAAATGGCCTCCGCCTCGGGCCGGTCCACGGAGAGAGCGAAGTCGCGGATGAAGTCCGGGGCGACGCGCACCATGTCACTGTCTTTTTCAAGGTTCAGGCCCTGGATGTCCAAGACTTCGAAGCCGGCCGCCTCCAGATAGGTTTTTTCCCGGGCGTTGACCTCGTCCAGATAGGGCGTGGCCACCACCAGGCGGCGGGCGTCGACCGTCTTCAGGGCGCGGATCACGCCGGTGATGAGCGAGGTGGCCTGGGCGCCGGGCGCGCCTTTTTGCAGCTCGGCCAGCACCCGTTCCTCGCCGATTACCAGGGAGCCGGAGGTGCAGGCGTAACACACCACGTCCAAGCTGCCGTCGGGCAGGAGGCCGGCGGCGCAGTCCGCCAAGAGATCGGCCTGGGCGGCCAGGCTTTCCACGGTGATGGAATCGGGGATGGCGGCGCGGGTGAAATGCACCCCGACGCCCGGCGGGCGGAGGCGCATCACGTCGTCCTGCACGGTCTGCTCCGTGGCCAAGAGCACATAGCCGATTTTGCCCCGGGGATGGCGCCCCTCGTCGAAACGGATCTGATAGCTTTTTGATGTCACGCAGGACTCGCTGATGCCGGTCATCTCGGCTCCCCTCTTGTTGCTTCGGCGGCAATCATGAAAACAACGGACGTTGTCCGTCCAGCAAAAAAAGGCAGTCGTGGGCCGCAATGGAAATGGGGGACAGATCCGGTCGCTGTCGGTAAGCTGTCACAACGCCCCGTTAGCTGTTGGAAAGAGGAAGGAAGGATCACCATGCCGCCGCCGCTCACCCTTAAATCCCTGCGGGCGCGGCCCGTGGTGCTGCCGCTGAAACGGCCGGTGGCGGCGCGCATCGCGACCATCACCCAGTGGCCGCTGATCCTGATCGATCTGCAAACCGAAGAGGGGATCGTGGGGCGCAGCTATCTGGAGCCCTATATCGTCAAGTCCATGGGCTATCTGCTGCCGGCGCTGCATGATTTGGGGGAACTGCTGGCCGGCAAAACCGTGGCGCCGGTGGAGCTTTACGACACGGCCCGCAAGTCCCTGCACTTCGTCGGCTATCAGGGTCTCGCCATGATCGCGGTGGCCGGCTTGGACATGGCGGCCTGGGATGCCCTGGCCAAGGGGGCCGGCCAGCCGCTGTGCCGGCTCCTGGGGGGCTCGGTGGGACCGGTCAAAGCCTACAACAGCAACGGCCTGTGGCTGAAGGCGCCGGAAGCCGTGGCGGCCGAGGCGGTTGAATTGCGCGAGGAGGGCGGCTTTGACGCCCTCAAGCTGCGGCTGGGGCGGGAGCGGCCCGAGGATGACCTGGCCGCCATCGAAGCGGTGCGCCGCGCGGTGGGCCCGGAGACGCACGTGATGGTGGACTTTAATCAGGGACTGTCCCAGGCAGAGGCCCTTCACCGCTGCCACATGATCGACCATCTGGGCCTTGATTGGATCGAGGAGCCCCTTGTTTATGACGACCTGGACGGCTACGCGAAACTGACCGCCGCGCTTAAAACGCCGGTTCAAATCGGCGAGAACTTTTACGGCCCCCGGGATCTGCACCTGGCCCTGCAAAAGAAAGCCTGCGACCTGGTGATGCCCGACTTCATGCGCATCGGCGGGGTTACGGGCTGGTTGCGGGCCGCGGCCATCGCCGGGGCGGCGGGCGTGCCCATGTCGAGCCACCTTTATCCGGAAGTAGGGGCCCAGGTTCTGCGGGTGACCGAAACCGCCCACTGGCTGGAGTGGCAGGACTGGGCCGATCCCATACTGCAACGACCCTTTGAGGTGAAAGAGGGCCTGCTCCACATTCCGGATACCCCCGGCGTGGGTTTGGATTGGGACGAAGAGGCCGTGGCGGCCCACTTGATTGAACTTTGAACCGCACCGCGGCCAAGATGGCAGTTGATTCGATCGGGGTCTTGCGGTCGCCAAAGGGCAATATTTGCGGTTTTCAAACTCTGCGAATTGAATACTTGATCCTGAACGACTATAGTTAGGGTGTAGTCCGAGGCTAAAAACAATTTCGACCCTAATTAATGGCCCTGGATGAGCAATAAGGGTTGGGTGAGCATTAAGGAATAATGCCAAAGCCGAGATGGTGTCGGGGCAGCAGGTGCCACGGTGAGCTCGAAAAGCTTACCTTTGTTAGGGGCTGTGAAACCTGGTGTTAGGGGGTGTGGAACCCGGCCGCTCGAAGAAAAATCGCTTGGCAAGCGTGACGTCGATCGCAACAAGAAGTTCAAAGGCGCCTCTATGTCCCAGAAAGAAAATACCGAGACGGAATTGAAGCTGGCGGGTCCGGCCGAGAAGCTGGAGGCTCTCTGGCAGGAGACCATCGCGCCCGAGGTGGCGCCGGTGAGCAAGAAGCTCGTCAGCACTTACTTCGACACCTCGGACTATAGTTTGCGCCGCCGCGGCTTTACTTTGCGGGTCCGGCAAAAGGGCGATCACTTCGAGCAGACGGTCAAGGCCGAGGGCAGCGCCCAGCACAGCCTGATGGAACGGGGCGAATGGACCGCCCCGGTGGATGGCCCCGAGCCCGATTTAAAGAGGTTCGATGCCAAGGTGATCGGCGAGACCATCGGCCTGGTGGTGGCGGGTGATCTGCGTCCGATCTTCACCACCGAGATCGACCGGCAGGTCAAGGAATACCGCATCGGACCGGAGCACATGAATGGCCATGCGTTTTCAAAAGCGCCTCGCGGCGGCAAAAAGGCCAAAGGGGTCAAGGACCCGGCGGCGGGCGGCGCCCTGGTGGAGGCGGCTTGGGACAGGGGCGAGGTCCGCGCCGACGGGCGCCGGGAGGCCATCTCCGAGATTGAACTGGAATTGGTGGAAGGCTCGGCCTCGGCCCTGCGCCACGAGGGCGTGCGCCTGCACGACGCGACCCCGCTCGAATTCCAGCCCCTCAGCAAGGCGGCGCGGGGCTTCAACTTGGCTCTGGGCCAGCACCCCGTTGCCATCAAGGGGCGTTTGCCCAGCTTGACCCCCGATCAAACGGTGGAGACGGCCCTCCAGCAGATCTTGACCAGCTGTGTCAACCATTGGCACGCCAATCACGCGGCGGCTTTCGACGGCCGGGACATCGAGGGCATTCATCAGCTTCGCGTCAGCCTGCGCCGCTTCCGCTCGGCCCTGACCTTGTTCAAGGATGTCTTGCCGCCCAAGGACCTGACCTGGCTGCAAGGGGAAGCCAAGGCGATCATCAACGGCCTGGGCGGCGCCCGGGATTGGGATGTCTTCATCACCGAGTTGTTGCAACCGGTCATGGACGCGCGGCCCCATGACAAGTGCCTAATGCGCCTTTACGACGCGGTTGTGGAAGAACAGCGCTTGGCCTACGCCCAAGCGCGGCAAACCCTAAGCGCGCCCGGCTATTTGAAGTTCATTCTGGACTTGGGCGTTTGGCTGGACCAAGAGGGCTGGTGCCGCAAAAAGAACGTCAAGGCTTTGCGGGCCAGCCCGGTGGATTTTGCACGCAAGGTTCTGCACAAACGCCAAAAGAAAGTCTTGAAACAGGGCACGGACTTCGAACACCTGCCCGATGAAGAGCTGCATCGCCTGCGGATCTCGTTGAAAAAGCTGCGCTACGCGACGGAGTTTTTTGTCTCTCTTTATGACGACACGCTGAGCAAATCTTATGTGAAGGCGATGCGGCGCCTGCAGGACGACCTGGGCCACCTCAATGACCTGGCGGTTGCCGAGACTCGATTGCTTGATCTATGCCATAAACATCAGGCGGGACCGGCCGACGAATTAAGAACTGCCATGGGGACGTTAATCGGCTGGTATTCCCACTCCCTGATGACCGTTAGGCCACAGATCGTGCAGGACTGGGAAAAGTTTATCTGCACGGAACCCTTCTGGCAGAAGAACTGAATTGGAACCGAAGCTGTGAAAACTGTTCTCGTTGCCAACCCGAAAGGGGGATGCGGCAAAACCACGATCGCGACCAATTTGGCCGCGGCGTTTGCGAACGGCGGCATGGAAACGGTGCTGGCGGATACGGATCCGCAGGGCTCGAGCCTGCATTGGCTTTCCGAGCGTCCGAAAGAGGCCGCCAAGATTACCGGGCTTGATTGGACGTCCAAGATCAAAAAACCCCCGAAAAAGACCGCCCGTCTGGTGGTGGATTCGGCGGCCAGCCTGGCCTTGGACCAGGTGCGCGAGCTGGTCAAACTGGTGGACACGGTGATCGTCCCGGTCCTGCCGTCAGCCTTTGACGTGCGGGCCACCACCGCGTTCCTGCGGGAATTCACCGACCTGAAGCCCATCCGCAAGCAGAAAAAGACCTTCGCCGTGCTGAGAAACCGCTGCCGCACGGGCACGCGGGCGGCCAAGCGCTTGGACACCTTCGTGCTGGGCATGGACGCGGCGGATATCGGCTGGCTGCCGGACCGCAGCCTTTACAACGAGGTGGCGTGGAGCGGGCTGAGCGTTTTCGACCTGCACACCAAGCCGGCCTTGCAGATCCAGCGGGACTGGATCCCGATCGCCCGATTTATCGAGGAATAGGGCTGTCCCAACGGGTCAAGCCTCCATGCAGCGGGGCAGGGCCTGGAAATAGCCCGCGGGCATGAACGAGCCGTTGCCGCCTTGGCCGCCCACCATACTGGGATAGCTTGTCTGGAAGTCCATGGACAAGGCATCGGACCCGGCGGCGGCCCATTTGACTGTTTTGCTATTGGGGTCCACGACCAGGATCAGACCCAGGTCCGGCCGGCTGAGGATCAAGTCTCCGGCAGCGAAAAGCGGAACGTCGCGAGCCAACTCGGCCGGTATCACGTCAACGCCCAAGGTATAGGCGAAGGGGGCGCCCGCCCTGGCGCCCCGCGCATCAAACGAAGAGACGCCCCGCGCATCAAACGAAGAGACGCCCCGCGCGTGAAATAGGGTGGCATCTTGCCCGCTGTCTCGGTGCGCTGCGGGTGTCGAAGACGCCATGGCATCGAGCAGGCCGGGATAAAGGTGGAGTTCGTCCAGCACTTGGCCGGAAAAGGGGTCCAAGCGGACCAAGTGCCAGCTTGTTGCATCCCAATTGACCCCTTGGCCATCGCCGGTGCTCCGCCATACCCACAGGGAGCCGTCGGCGGCCTGACCGAATCGACCCTGGTAAAGGCCGGGCCGTTGCCACAGGGGCGTGCCGCAGGCATCCAAGCGGGCCATCACCTGACCGCTGGCGAAGTGCACGATCACGCTGCCGTCCCGCAGCACCTTCAGGCCTCGCGGTGGTTCGGGGCTAAGCGCCTCGGCGACAGTGCCGAGCTGGTCGGGGATGATGGGCCAGGTGTGCAGGCGATTGCCGTTTGGGCCGTAAAGCCAAATCCCATAGGCGGCGATTTCATCATCCCAGCCGGTGAAGATTCGATAGCCGTCCCGCGCGTCGTCGAACCGTTCCGCCGAGAGGGTCAGAGCCGCCGGTTCTGCCGCCGGTTCAGCCAAAGCGTCGTCGGGCCGGTAGGCCGTCAGGGCCACGCCGCCGTGCAGGTTGCGCGTCTTTTGGACCTCGCCGCCCGGGCCGCCCCTGGGCCAGACCTGAAAATCGGCCACCCAAGCGGTCATGGCCGCGGCCGGCAAGACGGCAACGACAAACAGGCTTGCCGCGAGGCAGTATCTTGCCAAGCCCTGCCGTGTCATCACCAAACTCCGGGACCGTTGAGCCGCCGAGGCGGGCAGGACGGCTGTCCATGCTCAACCCGCATCGAACCACAGTTTGCCACACCCCGCCTTACCGCCCAGATGACCAAAACATTACGGTTTTGTAATAATTGCCCCTTTATGCCCTCTGGCCGGTTCGGGGTCTTCGCAAGGGCTAAGCCAGATCCTTGGGATAAACCAGCCGGACCAGGCGCCCGCCGCCCCGGTCGATGAGACCCCAATTTGCCGCTTCGAAGTCGATCTGCGCCACGGCGGCGGTAGGGAACTTCTGGGCCAGTTTCTTGATGGCCTTTTTCTTGGATTCCGGACCGGCCAGCGCGGCGGCGGTATCTTCCATGCCCGGGTTGTGGCCGATCATCATGACGGTGGCGGCACTCTCCGGCGCCCGGCGCAGAGTGGTGATGAGGCGACTTGGCGAGGCCAGATAAAGACTATTCAGGTACTTCACCTCCACCTCGCCGCCCAGCACGGGAGAGACCAGCTCCCAAGTCTGCAGCGCGCGCCGCGCGGTGGAACACAGCACCAGGTCCGGCACCAGATCTTTCTCCCGCAGATAGGCAGCCATCAAGGGGGCCGCGGCGCGGCCGCGCGGGGCCAGGGGGCGGTCGAAGTCATCCAGGCCGGGATCGTCCCAGCTGGATTTGGCGTGGCGGAGCAAAATCAGTCGGCGCATGTTTTTTCCAGCGATGGCCGGACAAGCCGGCGAGCCATTCAGTCTTATGGTCGAGCGCAAGGTACAAGGGACAGGCGGTTCTTTGTAGCGTTAATTTCCAACCATTGGGAGGCGGCTCAGCGGGAGGGCGCCTTCGTCCTTTGATCTTGGGGCGGCGGGCCGCTATATAGCTGCCATGAGCACCATGACCAGCGACCTTGTGCGTCCCGCGGATGGGCCGGCCCTCGACGCGGCGGCGGCGATCCTGCGCGCCGGCGGTCTGGTGGCCTTTCCCACCGAGACGGTCTATGGGCTCGGCGCTC
>JANQKX010000024.1 GCA_028280915.1 Kiloniellaceae bacterium | reverse complement strand
TGACCACGTGCTCGGCGGTCACCGTGCCCTGCTCGGTCACCACCTGCCACTCACCGTTCTTGCGCACGATCTCGAGGACGCGGTTGCGCCGCACGATCTTGGCGCCCAGGTCGCGCGCGCCCTTGGCCAGGGCGTTGCAGCAGCCGGCCGGGTCCACGTGGCCGTCGTCATAGGTCCAGGCGCCGGCGATCACGCCCTCGGTGGTGACGAAGGGATTGACCTTCTTGATCTCGTCCGGGCCGATGATCTCCATACCGAAGCCGATCAGCTTGGAGACCCCTTCCACGTGCTTGAACCACTCCACCTCCTCGGGCTTGGTGGCGAAGCGGATACCGCCGCAGCCGTGCCAGCTCACATACTGGCCGGTCATGGCCTCGAGTTTGGGATAAAGGGTATTCCCATAGTGATGGATCTTGGCCATGTTGTAGTCGGCGACAAAGCTGGGGCACTGGCCGGCCGCGTGCCAGGTGGAGCCCGAGGTCAGCTCGCCCTTTTCGATCAGCAAGGAATCGGTCCAGCCTTCCTCGGCCAGATGATAGAGCAGGCCGACACCCATCATGCCGCCGCCGACAATGACAACCCGGGCTTGAGATCTCATATTGCGTATCCTCGTGTCTGAAGCTTGGTGAAGCGGCCCAAGGCAAGGCGCCGCCGCAAGCGATTCGGATCGGATCCGATATCGGGGGCGGGCCTTGGTTACCTGGACGGCTCCTGGAAAACAGAGGGATTTTCGGAGTAAGATCCCTGGTTAAATTATCCCAAAACGCGCAAAATTTGACCTGACGCGCCGTCGGCCCGGCGGACCCGTCCCGTCAGGCCGGCAAAAGCGGCCAAAAGATCAGGATCAGGGGCAAGGAAACGGCGATCACGATCACTTCCAAGGGCAGGCCCATGCGCCAATAGTCGCCAAAGCGGTAGTTGCCGGGCCCCATGACCAGAGCGTTATTCTGGTGCCCGATGGGGGTGAGGAAGGCGCAGGACGCGGCCACCGCCACGGCCATCAAAAAGGGGTCGCTGTTGACGCCCAGGCGCTCGGCGATGGTGACGCTGATGGGCCCCATGACCACGGCGGTGGCGGCGTTGTTGAGCACGTCCGACAGGGTCATGGTGACGATCATGATCAACGCCAGGACGACGGCGGCGGAATATCCCTCGGTGATCAGCAAGATGACATTGGCGATGACCTCGGTGGCCCCTGTGGTCTGCAGGGCGCCGCCCACCGGGATCAAGCACCCTAAAAGCACGATCACCGGCCAGTCGATGCCGTCGTAGAGGTCCCGGGCGGAGATCAATCCGGCGACCACGGCGACCGCAACCGCCAGGCCGAGGGCGATTTGGATGTCCAGAATGCCAAAGGTGGTGGCCGCGATGGCAGCCGCGAAGACGGCGATCAAGGCCCGGGCGTGGGCGCGCTTGCCAAAGGAGATTTGCCGCTCGGCCAGTGGCAGGCAGCCGGTGGCGGAGATGGCGTCGGGCAGCCGGTCCGCGTCACCGCGCAGCAAAAGCACGTCGCCTACGCGCAGGCGGAAGGTCTTGAGCCGGCCGCGAAAAGGCGTGCCCTGACGGGACACGGCCAAAAGGGAAACGCCCCGGTTGGCGAACATGCGGATGGTGCCCACGGCCCGGCCCTCGAGGCGGGAGCCCGGCGCCACCACGACCTCGCTCAAGGCCGTGTCGGGGGACCGCTCCCCATCCTTGGGAGTGGCGGCGGGCTCTGACATCTCCAGGCCCAGCTTGGACATGTATTTATCGATGTCGGCCGGGCTGCCCTCGATTTTGAGAATATCCCCCGCGGCCAGTTCCTTGTGGTGGGCGGCGCCGGGGAACCGCCGGCCGCCGCGCACCAGATCGACGATGACCGTATCGATGTCCGCGGTCATCTTGTCGATGTCGCCCAGGGTCTTGCCGATATGGGGCGACTCCGCGGGAACGCGCAGTTCGGTGATGTAGTTTTCAATATCGAAGTGATCGTTGGCTTTGGTGTTCTTCGCGCCGCGCACCGGCACCAGGCGCCAGCCGATGAGGGCGATGAAAAGCACGCCGACGACGGCGGTGCCCAACCCCACGGGGGTGAAATCGAACAGGCCGAAGGGCGCGCCGGATACCTCGGTCCGATAGGTGGCGATGATGATGTTCGGCGGCGTGCCGATCAGGGTGACCAGTCCACCCAAGATGGCGCCGAAGGACAAGGGCATCAACAGCAGTCCGGCGGCCCGTTTGGTGGCCGAGGCGGACTCCAGGGTCGCCGGCAGCAAAAGGCCCAAGGTGCCCACGTTGTTCATGAAGGTGGACAGCAAGGCGCCCAGCCCGGACAGGGTCCCCACGTGCAGGGTGGTGTTTTTGGTCGCCGGCTTGATGAGCTTGGCCAGGCTGTCCGTGGCGCCCGAGGCCGAGAGGGCCTGGCTCAGGATCAGGATCGCGGCGACCGTGATGGTGGCCGGGTGCCCGAAGCCCAGATAGGCCTCGCCAGCCGGCACGACGCCGCAAACCACCGCCGCCATGAGGGCCAGAAAGGCCACCACGTCATAGCGGACCCGACCCCAGGCCAGGGCGAGAAACAGCCCGGCGAGGATGGCGAATATGGTGACTTGGCTATAGGACACCCTTGTGCTCCGGCTGGTTTCTGATCAAATAGCAAAATCACGCGGTTTGGTGGCAATGCCTGACCGTCGTTGCCGTGACTACAGGCGCCACTGCCGCCGCCATTGCCGCCGCCGTCGATGTTACGCGGAAACGCCGGGTCCGCGCCATTTTTTTGCGGGAAG
>JANQKX010000017.1 GCA_028280915.1 Kiloniellaceae bacterium | reverse complement strand
AGCCCCTTCGAGCCCTTGGACCTGCCCGCCGACACCCGCCACCTGGACAAGTATTATGCGGGGATCACCTTGACCGATAAGGTCTGGACCGGCTCCCTGCTGAACGCCTTCCGGGCGGAAGACGCCCTGCGCATGACCTGCATCGCCCACGGCATCGCCTACGAGGAGTTGGAAAAGCAGCCCCGGGTCTTTGGCAACATCAACACCAATTCGCCGCGCCAGCTGGACGTGGCCATGGCCGAGGGCCTGATCACCCTGGCCCGGGCCGGTCAGCCCGTGGTGGTCACTCCCTTCACCCTCTCCGGCGCCATGGCCCCCGCCACCCTGGCCGGCGCCCTGACCCAGCAGAACGCCGAGGCCATGGCCGGCATCTGCCTGGCCCAAGTGGTCAATCCGGGCACGCCGGTGGTCTATGGCGGCTTTACCTCCAACGTGGACATGAAGACGGGCGCCCCCGCCTTCGGCACGCCGGAATACACCAAGGCGGCCCAGGCCACCGGGCAGCTGGCGCGGCACCTGGGCGTCCCCTTCCGCTCCAGCAACACCAACGCCTCCAACATGGTCGACGCCCAAGCGGCCTATGAAAGCGAGATGTCCCTCTGGGGCGCGGTCATGGGCCACGCCAATCTGGTGTTCCACAGCGCCGGCTGGCTGGAAGGCGGCCTGGTCGCCTCCTTCGAAAAGCTGGTGATCGACGCGGAAATGCTGCAGATGATGGCCGAATACCTGGTGCCCATCGAGATCAACGAGGACACCCTGGCGGTGGAGGCCATCGAAGGCGTGGACCCGGGCGGCCACTATTTCGGCAGCCCCCACACCCTGGCGCGCTACGACTCCGCCTTTTACAGCCCCATCGTCTCAGACTGGCGCAACTTCGAGACCTGGTCCGAAGACGGCGGCAAATCCGCCACCCAGCGCGCCAACGCCATCTGGAAAGAACTGCTCGCCACCTACGAACCCCCCGCCATCGACCCGGCCATCGACGAAGAACTGCAAACCTACATCGCCCGCCGCAAGGAAGAGATCCCCAAAGAACTCTCCGCCTAACCCGGCCGGGGACGCCCGGCGGCGATTCGTTTTTGGGCCATGGGCCCGGCGACTCACGCGACATCTTCGCCGTGAGGTTTGGGCGGCGGTCAGAGACGGCTCGTGCTCGCGGAGCTTGGGCGGATCAGCTGCTTGTTGCCATGATTGCCAAAAAGCTGAAAGGCCGTTGGGTGTCAAGGGCGCCCAAAGGCCGCCGGCTCCGCCGGGCAAACCCCTTGACACCCAACGGCCTTTCCGCACCCTGCTCGTCATGGAAACAAGGCACGGATGTTAGCTGGTGGAGGAATTAGGTCGCGTTCGTGTAGGAGCGTACGATGAGCACGCTTCATCTCCTTGACTCAGCGACGAGCAATATCTCGATCGACATGCTCACTCGTTACCTATTGCCACTCAACAACACTCGATGAAGTTTCTTTCTGAGAGAGCAGTTCGGACTCCTGGGTATTTGACTTTCATAATTGCGCTAGTTCGAGATCTCGCTGTTACCCCTATTAGGACTATGGCAAAAGTTTAAGTAAAGCTGACGCTCAGTCTAGACCTTCGCGAAACACCCAGAGCCTATCGCTGCCATCAGAAGCATTGTCAACTGAGGAAGCGCGGGTCCCAAATGTAGCCTTGCGAGCGCTGGTCAACACCTCAGATTGACGCTGCTCAGTCCTTTTTTCTCAGATTGAGTTGAATCACATTGGCCCCAGACGCTGTCAATGGACGACCGAAAATCTCCATCTCCAGCGCACGGGTGAGAGAAAGTCGCTGTCTAACCTGTTCAAGCAACAACTCACTTCCATCTTCAATTGCTTCCACAGCTCGCCGCAACATGCGCGGCTTTTCAACTGGCATGTCTTTATCAAACGGCTCGCCACGCTTGCCTCTATAGCCCTTCTTCGACGCGCGGATATTCAAGGCGCGTGCCCATTCACGGTCGCACACACCCAAATCTTGTGCCCGCTTAATCTGTGCAAGAATAGAAATACCCCATTCTTGTTTGTGCGATGCGAACTCCTCCAAGGAAGGGTATTGGACATTCTTTAAGAAAGCATCGCGTGGAAACAAAAGCGCGGCTGCAAACCGATGGGCTTGCTTCTCAATAGCCTGATAAGTTTGAGCATGACGCACCTCTTTTTCAGAAACAGATCCAAAATGAGCCAGCACATGATAAAGTTCATGTGCAAGATTGAATCTCATTCGAACCTTAGAGGACTCCATTGTGTTAGCTCCAACAATCGGTCGCTCAATGTTGTCGGCCCAACGCGAATATCCTGACTGTTTTTCGTTTTCGATTTCGAACGTAAGAACAGGGATCCCGATGTTCTCTAGCGCAAGACACATATCTGGAATTGGATATGACCCAATGCCCCAGATGTTCCGGCAATAATCAGCCAGGTCCTCAATTTGCTCATTCGATACTGCCGCCCAGTTTTCAGGCCAACCCTCCATGCGTGGCAGTTCGAGGCGGGGGAAATCGACAAATTCAGACAATACATCAAACGCTTCGGCTGCCCACTCGATCCGCTGAGCAGTTTTGCTTTGCGAACGCAATGGCTCGGACGCCTGCCGGCGCCAGAAGATTGGTCCGCTCATAGGCGGAGGCACGGGACGTAGAAAAAACTGTTTTGGGAAGGCAGTCTTTTCCGCAATCGCGTCGAAGGTTTCTTGCCGTGGTAGAGACTCGCCCGCCTCTAGTGCCAAAACAGCGTTGTATGAAATCTCCAACATACTGCTGAGCGCGGTCTTGGTGAGGCCGCGAGCCTCTCGAGCTTGTGTTAGACGTTTACTAACGAATCCCACCACCCGTCTCATCGTCCAATTTCTTTCTCTCCCGGGCGTTTCTTCAGAGTTACCGCTACTCGATCTATCTGAACCGGACGATCGGTGGGCGCCTTGTGACAGTTGGACCAATTAAGGGCGAAATCAAGCTCGCCATTTAACACGTTTGCCTTGAACAACCAGGAGCCAAAAGCACTGTCTGGTACAACAAGTCTCATCATCGCAAGTGCGGTGTCTCGTCGGTTAAAGCCACCGATTCGCATTCCGTGCTGAATGACCACAAGCATCGTGTTGCGGGGGTCGATCCTCTGCCGCCAACCGTCCCCAAGGTCTAATTCAAGCTGCCGAATAGCGAAGTGCGAAGCGGCAAGGTCCAATTTGTATACTGCTGGTTCAGGGCGTGCCGACAGGTTATCAATTGGTTCTGTCATGATAAGAATTTGCCCAATTTGGCCCACCACAATCGTTTGTCCGTTGCAGGCCAACGATTTTACCTCGAAAGGCACCCCATGTTCCCTGCAGGTGCGCAACAGCGCGCGCAAACCATTGTTCCGTCGTGAGTTGCGAACGGCACGAAGATCTACAGAATCCCACTCAGAGTTTGGACGTGGCGTGACAAATCCGCCTGCCGGTTGCGCTACATCTTCATATGCCTTTGCGTATTCTCCGCACAGTGTGTCTTGGAGCGAAGCAATGAACGGCTCTGGGAGGTCCCGATGCAAAACATTTAAGATATCGAATTGACTCATAAAATCGCCCTGCAAAATCAAGTTTAGCGGAATAAATCATAAAAATTACCAAGTGACAATGCCTTCACATCCTAGATTTTGCCACATTCCACACAACCATTCTTCCCATCAGTTGAGAATTCTCTTCTGGTTGGAACAGAATTCCGCGGCAGAGGGCATTCCACAACATCCGCTTCCCGCCCAATCAGGTTGATTGCCAAGGCGTAACGAACGCCGGCCAAGGGCTCAATGCGGAAAAAAACCGCCAGCGGGCGCTGCCCGCCCGCCAGCCAGCGCCTATTGGTCATGCGTATGCCATCTATCACAAATATGTATTGGCCCAAGCTGTTGATTTCCGCCATATCACGGGAAGACGGGGCCGGTCGTCGGCCTGGGTGGGACTTGAAAGGCCGGAGGCTGGATCATGGATCAGAAACCCCAAAGCATCGAGATCAACGGGCGCGCTTATGCCTGGCCCCAGGCGCCGCTGGTGGTGGTGTGCATCGACGGCTCGGAGCCGGATTATATCGAGCAGGCCGTGGCGGCGGGCATGATGCCCTATACCGAGAAAATGCTGGCGCGCGGGGCGGATTTGCGCGCCGATTGCGTCATTCCTTCGTTCACCAATCCCAACAACCTCTCCATCGTGACCGGCGCCCCGCCCGCGGTGCACGGCATCTGCGGCAACTTCTTTTACGACAGCGAGGCCGACGCGGAAGTGATGATGAACGAGCCGCGCTTCTTGCGCGCCGGCACCATCATGGCGGCCTTCCAGCGGGCCGGGGCCAAGGTGGCCGTGGTCACCGCCAAGGACAAGCTGCGCCGCCTGCTGGGCGACGGCCTGGATTTCAGCACCGGCCGAGCCATCTGCTTTTCCTCGGAAAAGGCCGACCAGACCTCGCTGGCCGAGAACGGCATCGACAACGCCAAGGCCATGGTGGGGCGGGAGATTCCGTCCGTCTATTCCGCCGACCTGAGCGAGTACGTCTTCGATGCCGGGGTCAAGCTCATGAATTCGGAGCGTCCCGACCTCATGTACCTCTCCACCACCGACTACGTGCAGCACAAGCACGCGCCGGGCACGCCCGAGGCCAATGCTTTCTACGCCATGATGGACGGCTATTGGGCCGCCCTTGACGAGGCGGGCGCGGTGATCGCGCTGACCGCCGACCACGGCATGACCGCCATGCACGACGGCAGCGGCGCGCCCGACGTGATCTACCTGCAGGACGTGATGGACCGCCTGCTGGACAAACAAAGCGCCCGGGTCATCCTGCCCATCACCGACCCTTACGTGGTGCACCACGGCGCCCTGGGCGGCTTTGCCACCATCTACCTGCCCGAGGGGACGGACCGCGCGGAGATCTGCGCCGCCCTGGCCGCCATGGACGGCATCGACACGGCGCTGGGCAAGGAAGAGGCCTGCGCCCGTTTCGGCCTGCCCGAGGACCGGGTGGGCGACGTTATCGTGGTGGCCGGCCCCCACAAGGCCCTAGGCAGCACCCCGGCCAAGCACGACCTCTCCGGCCTGAAGGAGCCCCTGCGCTCCCACGGCGGCACCACCACCCAGAAAGTGCCCCTCCTGGTCAACCGGCCGGTGACGGACTTGCCGCCGGGCCGGCCCTTGCGTAATTTCGATATCTTCGACGTGGCCCTCAACCACGCCGCACCCCATTAAGCCTCATAAGTCTGGAGGACGCTGAAGATGGATGCCGCTTTGACCGCGCGACACGAGACCATGCGCATTGCCGGGCGCCGGGTGGATACGGACGGCCGCATCGATGTGCTGAACCCCTACGACAACAGCTTGGTGGGCACGGTGCCCCGGGCCAGCGCCGCCCATGTGCGCGAGGCCTTTGACATCGCCGCCGGCTACCAGTCCAAGCTGACCCGCTACGAGCGGCAAAAGATCCTCACCCGCACGGCCGAGATCATCATCGAGCGCAAGGACGCCCTCTCCGACCTGATCACCGCCGAGCTGGGCATTTCCAAAAAGGACTCCCTTTACGAATGCGGCCGCGCCTTTGACGTCTTTTCCCTCTGCGGCCAGCTGTGCATCCAAGACGACGGCGAGGCCTTTGCCTGCGACCTGACCCCCCACGGGCAGAAGCGGCGCATCTTTACCCTGCGCGAGCCCTT
The DNA here is from genome assembly GCA_028280915.1 of Kiloniellaceae bacterium. Lineage (GTDB taxonomy): Bacteria > Pseudomonadota > Alphaproteobacteria > Kiloniellales > Kiloniellaceae > JANQKX01. Next base: position 20,753 of record JANQKX010000017.1, on the reverse strand, counting down.
GACGGCCATCAGCGCCATCACCCCCTTCAACCATCCCCTCAATATGGTGGCCCACAAGGTGGCGCCCTCCATCGCGACCAACAACTGCATGGTCCTGAAGCCGGCCGAGGTCACGCCCCTGACCGCCCTGGCCTTGGCGGATATCCTCTATGAAGCGGGCCTGCCGCCGGAGATGTATTCGGTGATCACCGCCGAGCCCAAGGACCTGGACGACGAGATCATCACCAATCCCCACATCGCCCTCTTGACCTTCACCGGCGGCGTGCCGGCCGGTAAGTACATCGCCAACAAGCTGGGCTATCGCCGCGGCGTGCTGGAGCTGGGCGGCAACGCCCCCCTGATCGTGCTGGAAGATGCGGATCTGGCGCGGGCCGCCACCATGGCCGTGGCCGGCGCCACCAAGAATTCGGGCCAGCGCTGCACCGCGGTCAAGCGCATCCTGGTGCTGGATTCCGTCGCCGATGACTTCGTGCCCCTGGTGGTGGAGCGGGCCAAGGCGCTCACCTACGGCGATCCCATGGACCCCAAGACCGACGTGGGCACGGTGGTGAACGAGGCGGCCGCCCGCCTGTTCGAGGAACGGGTGAACGGGGCGGTGGCGGCCGGGGCCGAGCTGCTGCACGGCAACAACCGGCAAGGCGCGGTCTATCCGCCGACCGTGGTGGATCGGGTGCCCTTCGACTGCGAGTTGGTGCGCGAGGAAACCTTCGGCCCGGCCATCCCCATCATCCGCTGCAAGGATCTGGACGATGTGATCCGCATCGCCAACTCCACCGCTTTCGGCCTCTCCTCGGGGGTGTGCAGCGACAACTGGGCCCACATCAACCGGCTGATCCACGAGCTGCGAACCGGCACGGTCAACGTCTGGGAAGTGCCGGGCTACCGCACGGAAATGTCCCCCTTCGGCGGCATCAAGGATTCCGGCCTGGGCTACAAGGAAGGGGTGGTGGAAGCCATGAAAAGCTATACCAACGTCAAGACCTTTTCCCTGCCCTGGGGCCTTTAAGCCGCGCGCGCAAGGTATACCAAGGTCACGTTATCGGGTTTTGCCCCGCCTTCCCTTGAGTCTCAATTTGGGCTCTTGACGGAAGCCGGGACGCCTGCTTAATCTCCGCGCCGATACCTTGGCAGAATCTTCCGACAGCGAGTTCTCATGGCCGACCACCACGCCGCGCTCATCTATACGATGGTCCTCGTCTCCGCCGCGGACCGGGAAATGACCGACGCCGAAATGCAGACCATTGGCGACACGGTCAAGCATTTGCCGATCTTCAGCGACTACGACCTGTCCCAGTTGACCCACACGGCCCAGGAATGCGCGGTGCTGCTGAACCAGGACGACGGCTTCGAGCGGGTGATGGAAATGGTCATCACGGCCCTGCCGGGCAAGCTGGCCGAGACCTGCTACGCCCTGGCCTGCGACGTGGCCGCCGCCGATGGCAAGGTCAGCCAGGAAGAACTGCAGATCCTGGCCGCCATCCGCCAAAGGCTGCAAGTGGGCCGCCTGCCGGCCGCCGCCATCGAGCGCGGGGCGCGGGCACGCTACACCACGCTGTAAGAAATATTTCCTAAAACTCCCATCAATTTGACGGTCCTCCGTGGTCGAAAGGGGCCGGCGGAATCCCGCCCTATTTGGCAGCAGTCCCAGGCAGGGGCTGCTAACATATTGTTTTAACTACGTTTTAAATTGCAGTCCTTAAAATTTTTCCGCACACTGATTAAGGGAGAAGTAACGGACTGGAGGAAAGCATGGCAAGGAGTGCCATTGATTTACAGCTCAAGGACTATCGTCTCACCACGGCGGATATCATTTATCGATTACCCGATCATCAGACCTTGTTGCAAAGCTATATTTGGCAAGACTACGATCTGGCGCCCCATTACCCCGAACTACATAAGTTTTTGGAATTCTGGGAAAAGAACCTGGACGGGCCGCTTTATTCCGTGACCGTCGCCAGCCGGGAAATCATCACCGCCCCCGCGTGGCGGAACTGCGACAGCCTCTTGACCCTGCAATAGGCTATCTGGGACAAAAGGCTGCCCGGCCGACCCAACCCGCCAGGTTCCGTTAATGGACCCAAAAAGCAGGCGGGCGCGGCAAAACGCCGCCACATCGCGCCTTGGCCCACGGGCCGGGTCCGGTTAGTGTGCTGCGCTTGAAAGCTTCTTACTCGAGCGTGGTCACATGGAAAGATCCCTTAGCGCCCAGGGGGTTGGCCTGAGCGCCCAGCAAAATCGCGGTAACGACCGGGCGGTCGCCCTCTGGCTGCTGGTCTGCTGCGCCATGATTTTCGCCATGGCGGTCATCGGCGCCATCACCCGCTTGACGGAATCAGGCCTTTCCATCATGGAATGGGCGCCTTTCACCGGGGCCTTGCCGCCCCTTTCCCAGGCCGAGTGGCAGCGGGTTTTCGCCCTTTACCAACAAATTCCCGAATACACCCAGACCAACGCCGGCATGAGCCTGGATGAATTCAAGACTATTTTTTGGTGGGAATACATTCACAGACTCTGGGGCCGCCTGATCGGCGTGGTCTTTGCCCTGCCGTTTTTATGGTTTTGGCTGCGCGGTAAGCTCCGGCCCGGTTTGGCGCCCCATTTGCTGCTGCTGTTTGTCTTGGGGGGCCTGCAAGGGGCGTTGGGCTGGTTCATGGTGGCCAGCGGCTTCGGCGACCGGGTGGATGTGAGTCAATACCGCCTGACCGCCCATCTGCTCTTGGCCCTCGCCCTTTATGCCTACAGCTTTTGGCTGGCGGCCGGATTGTTCATGGGGCGGAATCCCGCCGCGCAAGAGGACCGCTCCTTGGGGCGGGCGCTGATGGCCTTGCTGGCCCTGCTCACGGTCACCCTGGCCTCCGGCGGCTTTGTCGCCGGGCTCAACGCGGGGCTCATCTACAACACCTTTCCCTTGATGGACGGGGATGTGGTGCCGGCGAGCTATTGGCAACTGACGCCCCCTTGGCTCAATTTTTTCGAGAACATCGCCGCCGTGCAGTTCAATCACCGACTTCTCGCGGTGACCACCCTGGCTGCGGCCCTGGGCTTGTGGCTCTGGTCCCTCTCCCGTCCCCTAACGTCACAACAAAAGAGCGCCCTGGCGCTGGTCTTGATGGCCGCCCTGGGACAGCTCGCCCTGGGCATCGCCACCTTGTTGCTGGTGGTGCCCATCTGGCTCGGCGCCTTGCATCAGGCCGGCGCCATCATCACCCTGACCGCTGTTATCTGGGCCTTGCGGGTTGCTTATCCACCCGTGGGAACCGTGGAAAAGAGTAGAGCCTGAAAGACCAATGAGCACAGCGGACCAGCAAAACGCCGACCTGGCCATTCCCGACGAGCCCCTGCCGGTTTCCATTCTGACCGGTTTTCTGGGCAGCGGCAAAACCACCTTGCTGGCAAACCTGCTGCGTCATCCGGACATGGCGGAGACCGCGGTGATCGTCAACGAATTCGGCGACATCGGCCTGGACCACCTGCTGGTGGAGCACATCAACGAGGAAACGGTCCTGCTGAACAGCGGCTGCCTGTGCTGTACCATACGCAACGATCTGCTCGGCGGTCTGCGCCGACTTTTCAGACAGCGGGTCCAGCGGGAGATTCCCCCATTCAACCGGCTGGTCATCGAGACCACCGGCCTAGCCGATCCGGCACCGGTCCTGCACACCCTCATGAGTGATGGTTATCTGGCCGGGCGTTACCGGCTGGACGGGGTGATCACCGTGGTGGACGGGGCCGCCGGCGCCGAGACCCTGAACCACCAGCCGGAAAGCATAAAGCAGGCGGCCGTGGCCGACCGTATCATCATCAGTAAAACCGACCTGCCCGAAGCCAGTGATACGACAGCCTTGGAAGCCCGGCTGCGCGCCCTCAATCCGGCGGCGAAGATTTTCCGTGTGAGCCATGGCGAGATCGAACCGGCCAAGCTGTTCGACGCCGGCCTTTATAATCCCAAGACCAAGACCCTGGACGTGCAACGCTGGCTGCAGGCGGAAGCCTACAACGATCCCGAGGGTCAGGGACATGACCATCATAGTCACGATCACGATCACGGGCACGACGTGAACCGGCATGGGGATTCGATCCGCGCTTTTTGCCTAACTTACGACCGACCCCTGGTTTGGGACCGCTTGGCCAGCTGGGTGGAGATGCTGATCACCCTCTACGGCGAGCGCCTGCTGCGCATCAAGGGCATCTTGAACGTGACCGAAAGCGATGCGCCCATTGTGATTCACGGCGTCCAGCACATCTTTCATCCCCCGGTCCAGTTGGACGCCTGGCCCAGCCAGGATCACCGATCCCACATGGTCTTCATCACCCGGGACCTGGACCCGGAGATGTTTTCCCATACGTTAAAGTCCTTTAACGAAGAATCGGAAAATCCCTTGCCTTTCACCGGACCTTCCTGACACTCTCTTTGAGAAAGGATCGGGCAAAGACCCTTTGTCCGCCATCAATCTACTGTCAAAGAGGAGGGAAGGCATAAGATGGTCAAGGCGGTCGACATCAAGGCAGCACTTGAAGGTCTGCCGGTTCTCGACGGACGTCGTCCCGACACCAGCGCGGAGGAGGCGAGCGCGGCTTTCGCCACCTTGGCGGCGTTTGGCGAGGGCGGCATTTTCGCCGGCAGCTTTAACGGCGAATCCCCCTGGGAACGGCATCAACAGGGTGACGAAATTGTGCAGATCCTCGACGGCACCGCGGAACTGACCGTCCTGACCGATGACGGCCCCCAGGTCATGGAGCTGAAAAGCGGCATGCTCGCCGTTGTGCCGCAAGGTTGCTGGCATCGCTTCCGCGCGCCGAATGGTGTCACTGTTATGACCGCGACTCCCCAGCCCACCGATCACTCGACGGCCGATGATCCGCGCCTGGCCGAAGCCTTCGGCCGGCATGAAAGCCGGGTGCAAAACTTCAGCCAGGGATAAGCGCTAAACCGCCGAAGTATCCTTAGAGCCCAAGCCAGGTCTTTTGCCAGGCCGGGAGGGCGAAGGCGGCCTGGTGCACGTCCGGATTATAGTGGCGGCCATGATAGGGCCGCACCGGATGGCGCAGGCTGTCGCCGTCTTGGCTGTAAAGAAAAAATCCGAAGTCGGCGCCGGGATAAAGGGGGATTTTGGTGCGGTAGACTTCCATGTGGGGCAAGATTTTTTGCTGTCGCATGACGGTCACCAGGTTCTCGCCACCGCCGCTCACCTCTTGCAAAAACCGCCCGCCGTCGGTGGCGAGGAATATGCTGTCCGAATCCACGATGACCCCGCCATCGGCGACAATCTCCGCCAGTTCATGGCAAAAGGCCTCGGTGAAAAGGTTGGCCGACGGGCCCACCGGCTCGGTCAGATCCAAGACGATCACATCGAATTTCTGGCCTCGCGCCCGGGCGTCCCGCACCAAGGCGCCGGCGTCCTGCACCCGCAGATCGACCCTGGGGTCGTCATAGTTTCCCTCGACGCCCAGAAACCGCTTGGACAGCTCAATCACCCGGCGGTCGATTTCCACCATGGTCACGCGGGTCACGAAGTCATGCACCAAGGCCTCGCGCAGCGCTCCGCCGTCGCCGCCGCCGACGATCAGCACCGAGGTATCTTGCCGCTCCCGGCCCAATAAGGGGACATGGAGCGCCATTTCGTGGTAGATGAATTCATCAGCCTGACTGGCCTGAACGTAGCCGTCCAGCACCAGGATACGCCCGAAAGCCTTGTGGTCAAAAACCTCGATCACCTGAAAGGGACTTTCTTCCCGGTGCAGCAGCGTGACCTCCAGGGCCTGGGACACACCGATCCCGTCCGAGCGTTCGGTCCACCAGGCGGGCGCCGCGCCGCCCCTATTGTCTTGCTCAGTCATCGGGGTCGATCACCAGGATCAGGTCGTGGGTGTTCACCCGCACCCCCGTGGCCACCACGCACTCGCTCACCTTGCCGGCAACCTCGGCATAAACGGCGGTTTCCATTTTCATGGCCTCGATGACGAACAATCGATCGCCGGGCGCGACCTTTTGCCCCTCGGCCACGTAGATGCCCACGATCAGGCCCGGCATGGGCGCGCCCACCTGGCCCGGCTGGGTCTCGTCCGCCTTGCGGAGCACCTTGCCGGAAGCGGCAAGGGCCCGGTCCGGCACCTTGACCGTGCGCGGCTGGCCGTTCAGCTCAAAAAAGATCGTGCGCTGGCCTTCCTCGTCCGGGTCGCTGGTGGCGCGGTAGCTGACGATGAGGGACTTGCCCTGTTCCAGCTTCAGCTCGAATTCCTCACCGGGCTCGGGGCCGTAAAAGTACACCGGCGTGGGCACCACGGAAACGTCGGAATAGCTGCGCCGGTGCTTGGCATAGTCCACAAAGACCTTGGGGTACATCAGATAGGACGCCAGTTCCCGATCGGTGATGTTGCGCCGCGCCTTGCGTTCCGCCTCCGCCCGTTCCGCCTCCAGGTCGGCCGGCGGCATCACCGAGCCGGGGCGCACCGTGATGGGCGCGGCCCCTTTCAGCACCTTGCGCTGCAAGGCTTCGGGAAAACCCCCATAGGGCTGGCCCAAGTCGCCGTGGAAGAACTCGACCACCGAGGCGGGGAAGGCGATCTCCCGGTGCGGGTCGAGCACATCGGCACAGGTGAGCCCGCTGGTCACCATGAAGAGGGTCATGTCGCCCACCACCTTCGACGTCGGTGTCACTTTAATAATGTCGCCGAACATCATGTTGACCTCGGCATAGGTCCGCTCCACGTCGTGCCAGTGCTTTTCCAGCCCCATGGAACGGGCCTGTTCGCGCAGATTGGTATACTGACCGCCGGGCATGCCGTGCAAATAGACCGAGGAGGCCCCGGCCCGCATATCGCTCTCGAAGGCGATGTATTGGCGCCGGGCCTCTTCCCAATAGCCGTTGAGCTTGCGCAGGGCCTCGGTATCCATGCCCGGGTCCCGCGCCTGGCCGCGCAGGGCCTCGACGATGGCCCCCAGGTTGGGCTGGGAGGTCAGCCCGCTCATGGCGTCCATGGCACCGTCCACGGCGTCCACGCCCGCGTCCACCGCCGCCAGCACGCTGGCCGCGGAAATGCCGCTGGTGTCGTGGGTATGGAAGTGGATGGGCAGGCCGATTTCCTGTTTCAGGGCGGTGATCAACTGCCGCGCCGCCGCCGGTTTGCACAGACCGCCCATGTCCTTGATGCTGAGGATGTGGGCGCCGGCCGCCTCCAGCTCCTTGGCCAGGGAAATGTAGTATTTCAGGTCATACTTGGCCTCGGCCGGATCGGACAAATCGCCGCTGTAGCAGATCGCCGCCTCGCAGAGCTTGCCGGATTCCAGCACCGCGTCCATGGCCAGGCGCATGCTGTCCACCCAATTCAGGGCGTCAAAGACCCGGAACAGGTCAATGCCCGCCTCGGCCGCCTGGGCCACGAAAAAGCGCACCACGTTGTCGGGATAGTTCTTGTAGCCCACGCCGTTGGCGCCGCGCAGCAGCATCTGCAGCAGCACGTTAGGCACCACCGAGCGGAAGCCGGCCAGGCGGTCCCAGGGGTCCTCGTTCAAAAACCGCATGGCCACGTCGAAGGTGGCGCCGCCCCAGCACTCCAAGGACAGCATCTCTGGCGCCATGCGGGCATAGTGGGGGGCGATGGCCAGCAGGTCATAGCTGCGCATGCGGGTGGCGAAGAGGGACTGGTGGGCATCGCGGAACGTGGTGTCGGTCAAGAGCACCTTGTCCTGATCCCGCATCCAGGCCGCGAAGCCCTGCGGGCCCAGGGCCTCCAGGCGCTGCTTGCTGCCCGCCGGCGGATCTCCCGCCGGCAGCGCGGGCAAATCGGGGACACTTAATGGGCCGGGAGCCGGGCGACCGGCCACCTCCGGGTTGCCGTTGACCAAGACCTCGCCCAGGAAGGACAGCAGCCGGGTGGCCCGATCCCGCCGGGGCGCCAAGTCGAAAAGCGCGGGCGTTTCGTCGATAAAACGGGTGGTGGCCCGGCCCGACTGGAAGTCCTCGTGATCGATGACCGCTTCCAGGAAGCGCAAGTTGGTGGCGACGCCGCGAATGCGGAACTCCCGCACCGCGCGCAGCATGCGCTTCACCGCTTCCTGGGGGGTGGGCGCCCAGGCCGTCAGCTTTTCCAGGAGGGAATCGTAAAACGGCGTGATCAAGGCCCCGGAATAGGCGGTGCCGCCGTCCAAGCGGATGCCAAAGCCGTTGGCGCCCCGGTAGGCGGAAATCCGTCCATAATCCGGGATGAACTTGTTCATGGGGTCTTCGGTGGTGATCCGGCACTGCAGGGCATTGCCGTTCAGGGTGACCTGGTCCTGCGCCGGCACGCCGCTTTCCGGATCGCCGATCGCCGCCCCCTGGGCGATCTTGATCTGGGATTTGACGATGTCGACGCCGGTCACCTCCTCGGTCACCGTATGCTCCACCTGGACCCGGGGGTTGACCTCGATGAAATAGATGGCGTCGGTATCCATATCCATCAGGTATTCCACCGTACCGGCGTTTTCATAACCGGCCGCCCGACCCAATGCCACCGCCGACTGGCAGAGCGCCTGGCGCTGGGCGTCGTTCAGGTAAGGCGCCGGCGCCCGTTCCACGACCTTTTGATTGCGCCGCTGCATGGAGCAATCCCGCTCGAAGAGGTGCACCACGTTGCCGTGGCTGTCGCCCAGGATCTGCACCTCCACGTGACGGGCCCGGCGCACCAGCTTTTCCAGGAACATCTCGTCCTTGCCGAAGGCGCCCTTGGCCTCCCGCCGGCCCGCGGCGACCTGCTCGTGCAGATCCTCCGCCCGCTCGATGATGCGCATGCCCCGGCCGCCACCGCCCCAGCTGGCCTTGGCCATGACGGGAAAACCGATTTCCAGGGCCACGGCCATGGCCGCGTCCTCGTCATAGGGCAAGGGCCCGCTCGCCGGCATCACCGCCAAACCCGCGGACTGGGCCAGGTTGCGGGCCTCCACCTTGCTGCCCAGGCGCCGCATCACGCCGGGCGCGGGGCCGATAAAGGTGATGCCCGCCGCCGCGCAGGCCTCGGCAAAATCGGGATTTTCCGACAAGAACCCATAGCCGGGGTGGATCGCATCCACGCCCGCGTCCTTGGCGATGCGGATAATGCCCGCGATGTCCAGATAGGCCTGCACGGGCTCCCGGCCCGCGCCCACCAAATAGGATTCGTCCGCCTTAAAACGGTGCAGGGCAAAACGGTCCTCGTGGGAATAAATCGCCACCGTGCGGATATCCAACTCGCTGGCGGCCCGCAGCACGCGAATGGCAATTTCACTGCGGTTGGCAACCAAGAGCTTTTTGAACGCCATGACCTTCCCCCTGTCAGCCCCTGCGAAGGCAGCCAAAGCAGCCGCTTTCTTCGGCCCCTTTCTGCCTTCAAGCGGTGCTCAGCGCAAGCGTTGAAAACGCAAGCTTAGTTCGACGGCGACGGGGCGCCATCATCGTCCGGCAGCAAATACAGAGCCAGAAGACACAGCAGCTGAAAGCCGCCCTGGACCATGTGGTTCTCTTCCAGATCAAACCGCATCACCACCTGATCGGCGATGAAAAACGCCAGCCACAGGCTCAAGGAAACGATGAAAGCCCGGTTGACCCGCATCCGCCAGCGGGCCAAGGGCCGCCTTGGGGTGGCCACGGCCAGCCAGAGCAGGATGCTGGACAAAAAGGACCAGCAAATGATCCCCGCGAAGAGAAAGCCCGGCAGCCAAACGGGCACCTGATAGGGCGCCAAGGCGGCGACCAGACCCGGGTAGTTGCTGTGCGGCAACCAAGGCAGGGCCAACATGCCCAATTCCTTGGCCGCGCCCAACAAATCGGTGAGAAAGGCCAAACTCCACCACAGGGCCCAAAACACCACGATCAAGCGCTTCAAAAAGGTCAGGGTGAGCGTCACGGCGGCCTGCCCGCAAAATGTCGGCGCCACTCATGGGCGCTCGTCTTATCGTAGTCGTTCCCAAGCCCCTTTGCGAGGGGCAGATGTCACACTGTATCGGGGATCGGCCTATCCAACCCTATCCACCTGTGGCTATAGTGCCCTCGGTCCGCCTCAACCGGACATACGCCATACTACCCGCGGTTCTCGGCAATCAATCCACAAGAAAGGCCCCTTTATGAGCGACACCGACCTCTGTTACCTGCCGGCCACCAAGGCTCTCGACCTATTCAAGGCCAAAAAGCTGTCGCCGGTGGAGTTGCTCGGCGCCATGGTGAAAAGGGCCGAAGCCGTGGAACCGGCCATCAACGCCTTCACCTACACCCACTATGAGGAGGCCATGGCCCGGGCCAAAAAGGCAGAGGCCAAATACGCGGCGGGCAAGCCCACCGGCGCCCTGGAGGGGCTGCCCATCGGCATCAAGGACGAAAGCGAGATCAAGGGCAAGCCCACCTCCAACGGCTCCTTGACCATGAAGAACCACATCGCCGAGCGGACTTCGGTGAACAACGAACGCATTCTTCGGGCCGGCGGCATCGTGCACGCGCGCACGGCCACACCGGAATTCAGCTGCGCCGGTTATACGAATTCCCGGCTGTGGGGCGTGACCCGCAACCCCTGGGCGCCCGCCTTTGGCCCGGGTGGCTCCTCGGGCGGCTCCTCCGCTTCCCTGGCCGCCGGCACCAGCGCCCTTTGCACCGGCTCGGACATCGGCGGCTCGATCCGCATTCCGGCCGCCACCTGCGGCCTGGTGGGGTACAAACCGCCCTATGGCCGCAATTGCGACGACCCGCCCTTTAACCTGGACTTTTATTGCCACACCGGGCCCCTGGCCCGCAGCGTGGCCGATGCCATCTTGCTGCAGAACGTGATCACCGGCCCCCACCCCCAGGACATCGTGAGCCTGCGGCCCAAGCTGCGCCTGCCCATGAGCTATAAACCCATCACGGGCTGGAAGATCGCCTATTCACCCGATCTTGGTTTTTTCGAGGTGGACGACGAGGTACGGCGCAACACGGAAAAGGCCTTGGACGCCTTCCGCGACCTGGGCGCCACGGTGGAGGAAGTGGATATCGGCTGGACCCACGACGCCCTCAAGGCCGGCATGGTTTACCTGGAACATCTTTTCGGCGCCTCCCTGGCCAAGACCCTGGAAAACCACGCCGACGACATGACCTCCTACGCCCGCGCCTTTGCGGAAAAGGGCAAGGCCTCCAAATCAACCGACTTCGTCTGGTCCCTGGAGGTCGCCGCGCGCATGTACGAGACCCTTGGTCCCCTGCTGGAAAAGTACAACGTGCTGGTCTGCCCCACCAATGCCCTGCCGTCGGTGCCCGCCGATTTCGATCAGTCAAAGGACCGGGTCACCATCAACGGCAAGGAGGTCAATCCCATGCTGGGCTGGGTCATGACCACGCCCTTCAATACCATGAGCCGCTGCCCGGTGATTTCCCTGCCCTCGGGCCGGGCCGGCAACGGCGTGCCCACGGGCATTCAGATCGTCGGCAAGACCTATCGGGACGCGGACGTTTTCCGCGCCGCCATGGCCTATGAACAAGAAACCGGCCCCTGGTTCGAAACCCCCGAAGAGAGGCCGTCTCTCTAAAGAGCCTGCTTCCCGAAATCCCGCGATTAACGACGCGGGCCGGCGGCCCCGAAAAAGTCGCCGCCCTTGTCGTCGATCACGATAAAGGCAGGAAAATTCTCGACCCGGATGCGCCGCACGGCCTCCATGCCGAAGTGAGCAAAATCCACGGTCTCGATCTGCTTGATCACGTCCCGGCCCAGCACCGCGGCGGCCCCGCCGATGGAGCCCAGGTAAAACCCGCCGTGCTTTTGACAAGAGCCCACCACCTCGCGCCCCCGGTTGCCCTTGGCGATGGTGACCAACGAACCGCCACGGGCCTGAAACTCGGGCACATAGGGGTCCATGCGCGCCGCCGTGGTGGGGCCGAAGGAGCCCGAGGCATAGCCCTCCGGGGTTTTGGCCGGGCCGGCGTAGTAGATGGGGTGATCGGTCATGTAAGACGGCAAGGCCTCCCCCGCCGCCAGGCGCTTGGCGAGCTCCGCGTGCACCAGGTCCCGGGCGATGATCATGGAACCGGACAGCAGCACCGGGGCGGACACGGGCAGTTGGCTGAGTTCCCGGCGCAGCGCGGCCATGGGCTGATCCAGGCTGATGGGCGTGGCCGGGTGGACACCCGCTTCCACCGAAGGCAAAAACCGGGCCGGATCGCTCTCCAAGGCCTCCAGCCAGACGCCGCTTTCGTCGATATAGGCCTTGATTTGACGGTCTGCGGAGCAGCTGACCCCCAGCCCCAGGGGCAAACTGCCGCCGTGACGGGGCAGGCGGATGACCCGCACATCGTGGCAGAAGTATTTGCCGCCGAACTGCGCCCCCATGCCGAAGCCGCGGGTGAGCTTCAGCACCTCTTCTTCCAGCGCCCGGTCGCGGAAGGCCCGCCCGGCGGCATCCCCGGTGGCGGGCAAGCCATCCAAGGCCTTGGTGGAGGCCAGCTTGACGGTCTTCAGGGTCTGCTCGGCCGATAGCCCGCCGATGACAACGGCCAAATGATAGGGCGGGCAGGCCGCGGTTCCCAAGGTACGGATCTTTTCGTCCAAAAAGGCCGTCAAGCGCGCGGGCTCCAGCAGGCGCCGGGTCTCCTGAAACAGGAAGGTCTTGTTGGCCGAGCCGCCGCCCTTGGCGATGAACATCAGCTCCAAGGCCGCCCCGCCACAGGCCTCCATATCGATCTGCGCCGGCAGGTTGGTGCCGGTGTTTTGCTCCTCGAACATGGAAAGCGGGGCCATCTGGCTGAAGCGCAGATTAAGGCTCGCCCAGGTCCGCTCAATGCCCGCCGACAGAGCGGCGTGCAGATCGCCCTCCACCAAGACCTCCTGCCCCTTGCGGCCCACCACGATGGCGGTCCCCGTGTCCTGGCAACTGGGAAACTGCCGGGCCGAGGCGATCACGGCGTTTTTCAGCAGTTCCAGGGCCACGAAGCGGTCGTTTTCCGAAGCCTCCGGGTCATCCAGAATGGCCCGTAGCTGGCCCAGATGGGCCGGTCGCAGCAGGTGGGACACATCGGCGAAGGCCTGCTCGGCCAGGTCCGACAGCACGGAACCCGCGATGGTCAAGAACCGCCGCGCGCCCAGGGTATCCACCTGAAGGCCCGCGCGCGTTATCAAGCGGTAGGACGTATCGCCCGGTCCGTAGCGGGCCGCAGGAATGGTACGATGAAGGTCAGATGGTGCGGCCACCATCCACCTCCAGGATCACGCCGGTGATGAAGGCCGCCTCGTCGGACACCAGATAAAGCGCCGCCTGGGCAATATCCTTGGGATCGCTGAGCCGGCCCAGGGGAATGGTTTCGATGAAGCGGGCGCGGTTTTCCGGCGTGTCCGGCATGCCCATGAAGGTCTCCAACAGGCCGGTGGTGCCCATGACCGGGGCCAGCCCGCAGACCCGGATTTTGTCTGGCGCCAGCTCCACCGCCAAGGACTTGGTCATCACGTTCACTGCCCCCTTGGAGGAGTTGTACCAGGTCAGCCCCGGTCGGGGCCGCAGACCCGCCGTCGATCCCACATTCAAGATCACCCCATTGCCCCGGGACCGGAAATGGGGCACCACCGTCTTGGTCATGTGAAAGATGGACAGCACATTCACGTCATAGACCTTGCGGAAAGTGGCCTCGTCCACCTCCATAATGGGTTGATTGGGGTGGCTAAAGCCGGCGTTGTTCACCACGATGTCCAGGTGCCCCAGTTGCGCGATGCTTGCCGCCACGGCGCTTTTCACATCCTCGGCCTTGGACACGTCGCAAGTCACCGCCATGGCGGCCGTACCGATCGTTTCCGCCACCTGGGCGGCGCCCTCGCCGTTCAAATCAACGATGGCAACCTTGGCGCCCTCGGCGGCGAAGAGCTCGGCCATGCCCCGGCCGAAGCCCGATGCCGCGCCCGTGATCAGCGCGGTTTTATCTTTCAGTCGCATCCTCCCCAGACCCCTTTCTTTTTTTGAGCCGGTCGGCCGGCGCAGGTCCCTATTGAGCCAGAGGACAAAATAGCTCAAAAAGTCGCCACCATCAAAAACAAGGGCGCCGCGCGCCCGGGCCCCGAAGCGAGGGGCCCGAAGCGAGAGCCCCGAGAGAAAGACCATGAGCGACACCATCAGCGACACCATGGGCCAGGCCCAGAATGACCCCGCCCGTGATCTGGAAGGATTGCTGGTGATCACCCTGGAACACGCGGTGGCCGCGCCCTACGCCTCCGGGCGCTTGGCCGACGCCGGGGCGCGGGTGATCAAGGTCGAGCGGCCGGAAGGAGATTTCGCCCGCGAGTACGATCACCTGGTCAAGGGCGGCAGCGCCTACTTCGTCTGGCTCAACCGGGGCAAGGAATCCATCGCCCTAAACCTGAAGGACCCGGCCGATCAAAAGCTGCTGACGGCCATGCTCGCCGAGGCCGATGTTTTCATCCAGAACCTGGCCCCCGGCGCGGCGGAGCGACTGGGCTTCGGATCGACAGAGCTGCGCGCCCGTCATCCGCGTCTGATCACCTGCGCCATATCGGGCTACGGCAGTGACGGGCCCTATCGGGATCAAAAGGCCTACGACCTCTTGATCCAAGCGGAAAGCGGCCTCTGCGCCATCAACGGCACGCCGGAGGGGCCGGCCCGGGTCGGCGTTTCCGTCTGTGACATCGCCGCCGGTATGTTCGCCTTTCAGGCCATCTTGAAAGCCCTGATCGCGCGGGGCCGCACCGGGGAGGGACGGGCCATCGAAGTGTCCCTGTTCGGCGCCATGGCCGATTGGATGAACGTGCCCTATCTCCAGCACCGCTACGGCGGCATCACACCCCAGCGCCACGGCCTGAAGCACCCGACCATCGCCCCTTACGGTGCCTTCGCATGCGCCGACGGCAAGGTGGTTCTGATCTCCATTCAAAACGAGCGGGAATGGCAGCAGCTCTGCGCCGAGGTCTTTGGCCAGGCTGATTTGGCGCGGCGAGCGGGCTTTGACAGCAACGACGCCCGGGTCGCCAACCGGGCGGCGGTGGACCGGGCCTGCGGCCGCTTTTTCGCCCGTCACAGCCGCGAGGAGAACATCGAGCGCCTGGCGGCGGCCAAGATCGCCTACGGCCGCCTCTCGGACCTGGACGACCTGACAAACCACCCGCAAGCGCACTTCGCCACGCTGGAAACCGAACACGGGCCGGTGGACGTTTTGGCACCGGCGGATCGCATACCCGGCCAAGAACCTAACCTTGGGCCCATCCCACGGCTTGACGAGCACGGCCCGCAGCTGCGCCAGGAATTCGCGGCCGAACCAGATTGAACCGGGTTAAGCAACGGAAATGTTGTCGATCAAACGGGTCGGACCCAGCCAGGCGGCGGCAAAAAGCCGGCCGTCCGGCGTCGCCTGGTCCAAAAGGGCCAGTGTCTTGGCGTGGCGCAGCTCCAAATAGTCCACCCGATCGAATCCCGCCGTGATCAGCTCCGCCTGGGCGTCTTGCAAAAGGGGGGCCACCGCGTCACCACGGAACAAGCGGTCCCGGCAGTCGGTGAGAACCCGGTAAAGGGCCGGCGCCGCCTGCCGCTGGGCCGGCGTCAGATTAAAATTGCGTGACGAGCAGGCCAAGCCGTCCGCCTCGCGCACGGTGGCCACGGGGCTGATGGTGACCGGTATCTCCAAGTCCGCCACCATCTGGGAAATGATCAAGAGCTGCTGATAGTCCTTCTCGCCGAAAAAGGCTTGGTCGGGCAGGGATTGCAGCAGCAGCTTGGCCACCACCGTGCTCACGCCCTCCATGTGGCCCGGCCGCGCCGCGCCGCAAAGGCAATCGCCCAAGTCGGCCACCGTGACCTGGGTGCGGAAATCCGCCGGGTACATGGTCTCCAAGCCTGGCGCGAACAGCAGGTCGGTACCGATTTTTTCCAGCTTGGCCCGGTCCCCCGCCTCGTCCCGGGGATAGTTGGCCAAGTCATTGCTCTGATTGAACTGCTTGGGATTGACAAAAAGGGTGACGATGATCCGGTCGCAGGCGGCCTTCGCGGCCTCCACCAGGGCCATATGGCCCACATGCAGCGCCCCCATGGTGGGCACCAAGCCGACGGTTTTCCCTTCTTGCCGCCAGGCTCGGACCCGCTCCCTCAGCTCGGCCGTGGTGCGAACCACGGGCAGAGAACCGCGCGCGGGGCCAGGGCCGCTCGCAGGGTCGTCGCCTGTGGGTGTCCCGGTCATCGCACCTTAGTCATCGACGCAGTGCTCCGGACCGGGGAAGCGGCGCGCCTGCACGTCGGCGGCATAGTCCCGCACGGCCTCGGCCACCTGGGCGCCCAAATCCGCGTAACGTTTGACAAAGCGGGGAGTGAAATCGCTGAACAGTCCCAGGAGATCCTCGGCGACCAAGACCTGCCCGTCACAGGCCGGCGAGGCCCCGATGCCGATGGTGGGCACGGGCACCTCCCGGGTGATTTCCTCGGCCAGCGCGGCCAGGGTGCCTTCGATGACCATGGAAAAGGCGCCCGCCTCGGCGATGACCTGGGCATCGTACTTGATTTTGGCGGCGCCATCGCCCCGGCCTTGAGTGCGGAAACCGCCCATTTGGTGCACGGACTGGGGCCGCAAACCCACATGCCCCATCACCGGAATGCCCCGGTCGCACAAAAAGGCGACGGTTTCCCCCATTTCGGCGCCCCCTTCCAGCTTCACGCCGGCGCAGCCCGTCTCGGCCATCACCCGGGCCGCGTTGCGAAAGGCCTGGGCGGGGGATTCCTGATAGCTGGCAAAGGGCATGTCCACGATGACGCAAGCCTGGCGCGCGCCGCGCACCACCGCCTTGCCGTGGGCGATCATCATGTCCAGGGAAACGGCAAGGGTTGACTCCATCCCATAGAGCACCATGCCCAGGGAATCCCCCACCAAGAGGATGTCCAGATGCGCGTCCATGAGCTGGGCCATGGGCGTCGAGCTGCAGGTCAGCATGACGATGGGCGTGCCGCCCTTGCGCGCCCGCAGGCGGGTAACGGTCTGCTGTTTGGATTTGTTTTGCACCGACATGGCTAGCCCCTCGAGTATCAGCGCACCTTAAACAAGGAAACTCACCAATTTTAGCGGACCAGCCAAAATCCGCAAATGCAGGACGCGGGTTTGCGGGGCCGGATGGTTAATTCAAAATCCCTCGGCAAGGTAGGTCAGCTTGTCCATATCGTTCAGTTCCACCATGCCGCCGGGCAGGAGGCGAATGGTGCCCTGCTGCTTGAGCTGGGAAAACGTCCGGCTCACCGTCTCCGTGGTCAATCCCAGATAATCGCCGATATCGGCCCGGCTCATGGGCACAGCCACGGGATTCTTTGTGGCACCGCTGCGGGCCATCCCATGGGACAGGGAGAGCAAAAAGGAGGCGACTTTTTCGCGGGCATTTTTGCGGCCCAGCAGCAGCATCTGCTCCTGCGCCGAGGCCAGTTCGTGGCTCGCTATGGACAAAAGGCGCCGCTCCAGCTTGGGATAACGTTCAAACACGCGCCCCAGTTTGGTGCGTGTGAATTGACAGAGCTTGCTCCTGGTGACGGCTTCAGCGCTATAAGCATAGGAATCTTGATTGGCGATCCCCAAAAAATCACCGGGAAACAAAAATCCGGTCACCTGCCGCCGCCCGTCGGGCAGCAGTTTAAAGATCTTCAATGACCCCTCGATCAGGTTGAACACCTTGGTGGCCGGTTCGCCCTCGTCAAACAGCGGATCGCCCGGGTCCAGAAACACGTCCGTGGAGATATCGGACATCTCGTGCAGCTCGCGCTCTTCCAAGACCGCGCAAAGGCTCAGATTCCGCACCGAACACGCCTGGCAGGGGGACGCCGGAACGTTCCTCTGGGGCTGAGCGGGAGTCAGTTCGCGCGCGTGTTCGATATCAAACAGCCTAATCACCTGTGATTTTTCTGCCATAGAATGGTCACTCAGTTAACTATAGTTACATAGTCGACGGTATTTTTGCGTTTCCGCCTTAATTGAGGCCCAATCTACTTTGGAAAATCCGTCTAATCTAGCACATTTAAGAAGCACGGGCCGTTCGTGCCAGCCAAACTTCGTCCCATGTCAGCCCTTTGGCGCCTTCCGGGGCGCCGCTAGGCGGATTTTGCGCTTGTGATCTGCCCGGCCTGGATTGGCAAGGTGAGGCAAAAATGCGTGCCCTCGCCGTCCGAGCTGACCAGGACGATCTCACCCCCATGGGCGCGCATGAGATCCCGGGCAATGGCCAGGCCCAGACCGGTCCCTCCCTTGCGGGCCGACCCGGAAAACGGCTGGAAAAGGTTTTCCCGGGCCCGGGGCGGCAATCCCGGCCCGTTGTCGCTCAAATCAAGCCTTAGGACCCCATTTTCCTCGCGGCAGGAAAGCTTGATCATGGTGGCGCCGGCCTGGACCGAGTTGCTGATGAGATTATTGAAGACCCGGAACAGCTGCTCCCGGTCGGCGGCAATCTCCAAATTGGCGGGAATGCGGTTCTCCAGCGGAACCGGGTCGCCCAGGCTGGACGGCAGGGAGTCCAAGACTTCCGTGACCAGG
Organism: Kiloniellaceae bacterium; assembly: GCA_028280915.1. Taxonomy (GTDB): domain Bacteria; phylum Pseudomonadota; class Alphaproteobacteria; order Kiloniellales; family Kiloniellaceae; genus JANQKX01. The sequence goes on along the minus strand of JANQKX010000017.1, from coordinate 2,289 downwards.
CCATGCAGGGCAAAGCGGCTAACATCGAGCAGGGCCGGCCCCTCGCGGGTGAAATTGAGGGTCTGCGTGCAAAGGTTAACGGCCCGATCCAGGGCCGCCACCAGGCGCGGTGTGATGCGCCGCACATCGGGATGGTCGCTTTGGGCCAGGCTATCGGACACCAGGCTGGCCGTGGCCAAGATATTGCGCAGGTCATGATTGATCTTGGTGACCGCGGTGCCTAGGGCCGCCAAGCGGGTCTTTTGCAAGAGGGCCGCCCGCAGCTCGGACTGCATGACCCCCAGTTCCCGTTGGGCCAAGCCGATTTCATCCCTGCGCCCGCTGGTCCGCTGGGACTGGGAGGCGTTTTCGGGATCCTCGCGAAAGGCCACCATGCTGGCCGTCATGCGCCGCATGGGCCGCACCATCAAGAGGTGCAGGCTCAGGTAAACCAGGGCTGCGGTAAAGATGGAGATGATCAGGGAAAGGGCCAGGATGCGCTTGGAAAACTCCAGCATCTCGGTGCGCAACGGCGCTTCCTCCATGACGATCTCCAACAAGGCGCCCGGCTCCATGGGCGCCGGGCCGATCACCCGGATCAGGCGGTCCTCGTCAATCAAGAGGGTCACAAAAGCATCGCGGATAAGGCCGAAAAAGGAGGCTTTGCGCAGATCGTACGTGGTGGGCACCACCTGGGGATACTCGATCATGAGCATGAGCCGGCCCGCCCCCGGCCGCGACAGGGCGGCGGAATAGGCCCCCACATGGGACATCAGATCCCGTTCCATATCGTCGCTGACCATGTTTTCAGGGGCCGCCTGCAGGGCCAAAATAGCCAGGCTGGCGGATGCCAGGCGCTCTTCCAGGTAAACCAGACGGAAGCGGCCGATCGAGGGCGCGTAGATGAAGAACTCGGCCAGCATGACGAAAAAAATCGTCAAGATCAGCAAACGGAAGGACAGGCCGCCGAGAAAACCCGGCAGGACTAGTTTTTTCGCCGCAGACCACTTAACCGCCATTGCCGCCCGACTCGTAAGGTTAAATCACACCAACTATCTACTCGCGCAGAATAAACATTGCCGAATAAACATTGCCGACTAATCAGTGCAGAATATTCAATATGGCGGCGTCGGGCAAACCGCCCGGCAAAAACGACGACAGCCGGCCCAAGGAGCCGGCTGCCGCAGCAAAAAACTAGGTCGCGATTAGTTCGCGGCGCAGGGATTGCAAGGATTGCAGGGGTTACACGGATTGCAAGGATTCTGAACCGCGCAAGGATTGCAAGGGTTGCAGCTCGCAACCTGAACATAGTCGCTGCTGTGGCTGCCCGCCGCGGCCGGAAGGGCGACGGCGCCGGTGGCAATGGTCGCAACGCTCAGAGCGACAAGGGATTTTTTGATCATAGTTACTTCTCCAGAATGAGTTAAATACAACCCCGACAGAACGGGTCTCTCACCTTTGCCCAAACCACGCGGTCCGTCTGGGATATGGGAAAGTATGAGCACGTTGAGCCCTGAACTCGAATCACGCTAGGGCCAATCTTTTCAACTTATTGTGAATTTAATCCCCTATGACCCCACGTCTATGACCCCACGCCTGGCCGCACGCCGCGAAGGGCGTGCCAAGCCCATGACATGGATGATTTCCTTAGCCGAACTTGGACAAGAACCGCACGATCTTTTTGGTGCGCTCGCTGAACAGCTTGTCCGTATAGAAGCTGCCCGCGGCCCGTTTGCTGACCTCCCCCCAGGTGGGATAGGGGGCGATGGCGCTGGCCAGGGCGCCGATCTTCAATCCCTTGGAAATGGCCAGCACCCAGGGGTGAATGAGATCGCCCGCGTGGGGTCCCACGATGGACGCGCCCAGTATTTTGCCGTTGGGCCGCACCACCACCTTGATGCGCCCGTCCGTTTCCCGCTCCGCCTGGGCCCGGTCGTTCTCGGCCAGGGACCACTGCAGCACCCGGTGGTCGTCGCCGGCTTGCCGGGCCATGTCCTCGGTCATGCCCACATGGGCCAGCTCGGGCGCGGTGAAGGTCACCCAGGGTACCGCCCGGTTGTCTACCTTGGCCGGCAGGCGGAACAGGGCGTTGCGGATCACGATGCCCGCGTGATAGCCGGCCATGTGGGTGAACTGAAAGCCCCCCGCCACATCGCCCGCGGCGAAGATTTTCTTGTTGCTGCTGCGCAAACGGGCGTCCACCTGGATACCCTTGCGGTCATAGGCGACGCCCGCCTTTTCCAGGTCCAGCTTGGCCAGGTTGGGGGTGCGGCCCGCCGCCAGCAGCAGAGTACTGCCCACCAGCTCTTC
>JANQKX010000009.1 GCA_028280915.1 Kiloniellaceae bacterium | reverse complement strand
GCCAGCCGGGTGAGCACCACCCGGGAAACGGTCGCCCGGGCCATGGGGCAGATCTATGCCTCGGGCCTGGTGCGGCGCAAGGGCCGCAACCTCTACCTCATGGACCGGGCGGAACTGGAAAGCAAAATCGACGACCTCAAGGTGGCCGTCAGCGAGAGTTTGCCGGCTTGACCCCTTAACCCGCCTGATTTCCTGAACCCGCCCGATTTCCTGAACCCATAGGCCGATTTTCGGCTCTTTTCCTGCTATGGCCCGAGGGGCAAGAGGCCGCCTCGATCAGACCTTGCCCGGGGCGCCCGATTTTGCGAAACCCTTGGCCGGAGAGTTACCCAATCAAGCGATTCACTCAGTCAAGGAATGCCACTATGACCTATGAGCACATCATCGTCGAAACCCGGGGGGCGGTGGGCCTGATCACCATTAACCGCCCCAAGGCCATGAACGCTTTGTGCGTGGACCTGACCGTCGAAATGTCGCAGGCACTGGACAGCTTTGAGGCCGACGCGGACATCGGTTGCATCGTCATTACCGGGTCCGAAAAGGCCTTTGCCGCCGGTGCGGACATCAAGGAAATGCAGTCCAAGACCTTCATGGAGGCCTATCTGGACGATTTCATCACCGCCAGTTGGGAGCGGGTGGCCAGCTGCCGCAAGCCGGTGATCGCGGCGGTGGCCGGCTTTGCCTTGGGCGGCGGTTGCGAACTGGCCATGATGTGCGATTTTATCATCGCGGCGGACACGGCCAAATTCGGCCAGCCGGAGATCACCATCGGGGTCATCCCGGGCGCCGGCGGCAGCCAGCGTCTGACCCGCTTTGTGGGCAAGTCCAAAGCCATGGAAATGTGCCTCACCGGGCGCATGATGGATGCGGCGGAGGCGGAGCGTGCCGGCCTGGTCAGCCGGGTGGTGCCGGCCGATACCCTCTTGGAAGACGCCATGAAAACGGCGGCAAAGATCGCCGGCATGTCCCGCCCCATTACCTTGATGGCCAAGGAGGCGGTGAACCGAGCTTACGAGACCACCCTGGCGGAAGGCATTCATTTCGAGCGGCGCCTGTTCCATGCCGCCTTTGCCACCGAGGATCAAAAGGAAGGTATGGCGGCTTTTGCGGAAAAACGCAAACCCGGCTGGAAAAACCGTTAAGATTTGCCGCGATGCGGCGGGCCTGCGGGGGAATGGGAGGGTCAAATTAAAGATCTTTTCATTCCACCCTCTTTATAAGGTAATCAATAGGTAAGAACGTGGTCGCGGCCGGCAATTTTTAGAGCGTCAGAGCAAGGTATGCTGCAATATCATCATCAGATTACCGAAGCGGCGCTTGCGCTGTACATTGTTTTGCTGGTGGGCGCCGCCTTGTTCGATACCTGGAAGTACATCATCCCCAATTCCCTCTCGGTGGCTTTGGCGGTGCTGTTCGTTCTGGTCGCGGCGACCAGCCCCCACGAGGTGCAGTGGTGGTCCCATGTGGGAGCGGCGGCGATTGTTTTGGGCGTAGGGATCGGCCTTTATGCCTTTGACATCATGGGCGCAGGCGACGTGAAGCTGCTGACCGCCGTGGCTCTCTGGGCGGGCCTGGCCCAATTACCCATCTTCTTGATTTATATCGCCCTTTTTGGCGGTGCCGTCTCGTTGCTGTTGCTTTTGCTGCGCCGGGCGGTGGTCATGGGCGTGGTCATGCTGCCCCAGGCGGAAAAGATCCGCTTGCCCAAGGTCTTGCTGACGGGCGAGGCCGTGCCCTATGGCGTGGGCATTTCCATCGGCGCCATCTGGCTTAGCGGATTGATACCTCTCTTTGCCCTCAAATAGGGTGCGGCGAGCGTCGTGTTGAGAGATAACGATCTGATATGGCGGGAAAAACAAGAGCAGTTTGACACCTTGTCGAAAGGCGCCTTGCGGAGGGTCCGGCACATGCCTATTTTTATTGCAAATTTTTCATGAAACAGTCAGATCGACGCCTTGTCGTCTGGATGCCGAAGCGTGATGGATTTGTTATCGATTTGTTAATATTGGATTTTTGTCAAAGTTGCCGAGGCCTCCCGCCGCCGCCGGAGGAGCCTGGTTAACTTAAAAGACAGTACTTTTGACCGGACTTTAATCCGATTGGAGAATAATCGGGGAGATTTGCCGGTACTCCAAGAAAAGATTTACTGGTATCTTAAAGAATGATTTTTTGCCGATTTATTTGATTGTCGGCCCATGGCAGTGAGCTAGGAGAAAATACGATGGCTGAGACCCTCGGTCACCTCTCAGGAATGGAGAGCACGCCGGACACGTCCCCCGGCGAAGTGCAGCTAGCCCAGGCGGAGACGTCTTCCCAGGCCCCTCTGGATTTGTCGGCGTCCCAGGATCCCACGTCGGCGGGGCAGCGGGTGGGCCGGCCGGCCCCGGGGCAGAGCCAGACCATCGAAACGGAAGCCGGTCAGCGCTATATCATCGACTTCGATCCCAGCCAGGCGCAGGTCCAACTGGCCGATGACAACCTGGTGCTCTCCTTCGATGACGGCGGCCAGGTGATTTTTTCCAATTTGTCCATTTTGGACCAAGGTCCCCAGACCATCTTCCAGATGGGCGGCATCGACGTGCCCATGGCCGGGCTGGTCAGCCAGGCGGCCGGGCCGGTGAACGAAGGCGCGCCGGAGCCCCAGTCCCTGGAAACGGCGGCGGGCAACGAGGATGTGGTGCTCAGCCAAGGCAGTTCGGCCGTGCCCGCCGGGGTGAACGATACCATCGACCTGTTGAATGCCCAAGGCGTGCTGGACCCGACGGCCTTGTCCTTCCGTCTGATCGAATTGCCCGACGGCGGGGCGGCGAGCTTGAGCGAAGGCGATCTGACCATTGAGATCGTCGTGGACGTGCCCGGCGACCAGCCGCCCGTGAATGATCCGCCCGGCGACGCGCCCACCACGGTTTCCGGCAGCTTCAAGGGCGGTTTCGAGGATTCCGCCCCCAATGCCCATGTGGGGGATTTCATTCAGGCTCACATGAAGCTTGAAGTGGACTATACCGCGCTCAGCAATGAGGAATTGAGCAGCATCACCATCACCGACATTCCCGAGGGCGCGCAGATTCTAATTGGTGAACCCGCGCCGCAACAGATCGCGCTCAGCAACGGCAAAAGTGTCACCATCGATGCGGCCGATTTTGACTCCATCTTCATTGTGCCGCCGCCGGATAGCGATGTGGATATGACGCTGACCATCGTGCCGACGATTACCCAGGGCTTTGCCACCTTCCAGTTGGCACCCGTCGTGGTGACGGCCGTGGTGGACGCGGTGGCGGACCAGCCCATCCTTTCGGTCAGCGGCAGCGACGAGCGGCCCGAGCTGTTTATCGATGCGCGCTTCGGCGATCAGGACGGCTCCGAGGTGCATACCATCGAGGTTTCCGGCGTGCCGCGGGACTGGCTGTTGGAAGCCGGCACCTTCGGGGACGATAGCGTGCGCTTGCTGGACCTCGATCCGCAAAGCGGCTTCGTCTCCTATGAGATTACGGTCGTGGGCGGCCGCTTCGATGATTCCTTGCTGTTCGATCTGCAGGGCTGGACCCCCACCACCCTGGCCGACGGGTCGCCCAACGTAAACGGTATTCCGGATATCAAGGTGGTGGCCAAGGCGGTGGAAAAGGCCGACAGCGACGGCGAATTGACTTTGGCCAACAACGTATCCACGCAAGAGATCACACTGGAATTCAGCGGCGGCACCACCCGGGGCGGTCCCGGCGACCCGCCCACGGCCGACGACCCCACGGTGAGTGTCACCGTGGGCGGGGACGGCAGCTTCAAGGAGGACGTGCCCAACGTCATCAGTGTATCCGCTCAAACCGGCGATGCCAGTGATGAGCTGGCGGAAATCCAGATCGAGGGTCTGACGGCGGGCTGGGGCATCGGCGCCGGCGATTTGAGCGACTTGGAAGCGCTCGCCGAAATAGCCGACGTCACCTTTGCCGATGGGGTGCTCACCGTCACCTTTGCACCGGGTGTTTCGGACTTTGATTTCGATGTGACCGTGACGCCGCCGGCCGACGGGGACATGGACCTCAGCGGTGTCACCATCAGCGCCACCGCCCGGGACGGGGTCGACAGCACGGTCACCGCGACCACCACGGTGACGGCCGACGACATCGTGGTGGACTCGGTCCTGGATCAGTTCGCCGACGTGGAAAACTCAGGTCCGATCAAGGTTCACGAGTCCGGCTCGCCCCAGTTCGTCAACCTGGGCCTTACCTTGACCATGACCGACACGGGCAATCCAGGCCAGGATGGCGGGCCGGATCTGGATGGCTCGGAAGTGCATTCCGTGGTCCTGACCTTGGATTCGCCCTTGCCGCCGGGCGCGGTGCTCTGCACCAACCATGGAGATGGTGACGTCACCGGCGGGCCCCTGGTCTTCGTGGTCACCGGGCCGGACCTTGAAGTGGCCGTGGAAGGCCTGCAGGTGAAGGTGCCCGGCGGTTACGAC
>JANQKX010000682.1 GCA_028280915.1 Kiloniellaceae bacterium | reverse complement strand
CCGGGGTCCCGATAGCGCGGGGGTCGCGCTTTATCGAAACGGGCTCGCGGCGGGGCGGACTAAGCTGTGTCTCTTTGCCGAGGACCCGGATTATGCCTGGCAGGCCCTGGCGGACGATTTGGGGTCGGCCTTTGATGACACCGTTTCAGTGGAGGTGCGCGGCAGTCACGCGGTGCTCGATACCGGCGCTGCGGCGGCCGACTACGAACCTTGGCTGGTGGAACATCACCCCGAAGTTCAGCTGGTCAGCGCCGGCGAACGCATCGAGATCTACAAGGAAACCGGTCTGCCCGAGGATGTGGTGCGCAAGTTCGACCTGCGCGCCATGAGCGGCAGTCACGCCTTGGGTCATACCCGCATGGCGACGGAATCCGCGGTCACCACCGATGGGTCCCATCCGTTTTCGACCGGGCTGGATCTTTGCCTGGTGCACAACGGCTCGCTTTCTAATCACAACCGCCTGCGGCAGAACCTGCAGAAGAAGGGCATTGTGATCCGCACCGAGAACGATACGGAAGTGGCCGCCGGTTACCTGACCTGGAAGCTGGCGCAAGGGGCGTCCCTGAAGCAGGCCATGCTGGATTCCCTGGAGGACCTGGACGGCTTTTACACTTTCGCGGTGGGCACCAAGAAGGGCTTTGCCGTGTTGCGCGACCCCATCGCCTGCAAGCCGGCGGTGCTGGCGGAAACCGATGACTACGTGGCCTTTGCCTCCGAGTACCGGGCTTTTGCGGCGCTGCCCGGGATCGAAAAGGCCAAGGTGTGGGAGCCGGAGCCGGCCATCGTTTATAGCTGGGGAGAGTAAGGGGCATGGGGCGAGTGGACAACAGGGCTACCTTGGATTTGGCGCAAGATGACCTGCGCACGGTCAATACCAGCTTGCAATCGGCCAACGGCACCGGCGAGACCAACTACTTCCGCGTGGTCAATCCCCGCGGCGCCCACGCGGTCGCCTGTGGCCTGGACGCGCCGGTGGACGTGGAGATCGTCGGCCATGTGGGCTATTTCTGCGCCGGCATGAACAAGGACGCGCGGATCGTGGTCGAGGGTAATGTGGGGACAGGTGTCGCCGAAAACATGATGTCGGGCACGGTTCACGTAAAGGGCGATGCCAGTCAGTCCGCCGGTGCCACGGCGCACGGTGGTTTGCTGGTCGTCGAGGGCAACGCCTCGGCCCGCTGCGGCATTTCCCTCAAGGGCGGCGAGATCGTGGTCAAAGGAAACGTGGGTCACATGAGCATGTTCATGGCCCAGTCTGGTGCCTTGGTGGTGCTTGGGGACGCGGGCGATGCCCTGGGCGATTCCCTTTACGAGGCGCGCATTTACGTGCGCGGCAAGGTCAGCAGCCTGGGCGCCGACTGCATCGAAAAGGAGATGCGCGACGAGCACCGTGAGGAGCTGCGCCGCTTGCTGGATGTCGCCGGATGCGAGGACGCGGACGTGGCGGACTTCACCCGCTACGGCTCGGCGCGTGAGCTGTACAATTTCAAAGTCGACAACATGGCTTCTTATTAGGGGACGCATAAGATGGACGGCGATAACTGGAGTGTTCGCGAATCCCATACCTTTGACCGCAACGTCATCGCCGAGATAAGGCGGGCGGCGGAAACCGGCCTCTACCGTATTCGCGGTTTTGGCGCCAAGCGGGCGGTGCCGAGTTTCGACGACCTGGTTTTCCTGGGCGCTTCCATGTCCCGTTATCCTCTGGAAGGCTATCGGGAAAAATGCGAGACCTCGGTGGTGCTGGGCACCCGCTATGCCAAGAAGCCCATCGAGCTGAAGACGCCCATTACCATTGCCGGCATGAGCTTCGGTTCCTTGTCGGCCAACGCCAAGGAAGCCCTGGGCCGGGGCGCCACGGAAGTGGGCACCTCGACCACCACCGGTGACGGGGGCATGACCCAGGAGGAGCGGGGCCATTCAAAGACCCTGGTCTATCAATACCTGCCCTCGCGCTACGGCATGAACCCGGACGATCTGCGCCGCGCCGATGCCATCGAGGTGGTGGTGGGCCAAGGCGCCAAGCCGGGCGGCGGCGGCATGCTATTGGGGCAAAAGATCTCCGAACGGGTGGCGGAAATGCGCGATCTGCCCATGGGCATCGACCAACGCTCCGCTTGCCGCCATCCCGATTGGACCGGCCCCGACGATCTGGCGATCAAGATCATGGAGCTGCGGGAAATCACCGGCTGGGAAAAGCCCATCTATGTGAAGTGCGGCGCGGCGCGGCCCTATTTCGATACCCTGCTGGCGGTTAAGGCCGGTGCCGACGTGGTGGTGATCGACGGCATGCAAGGGGGCACGGCGGCGACCCAGGACGTCTTTATCGAGCATGTGGGCGTGCCCACCCTGGCTGCGGTCAAGGACGCCGTGGCGGCGCTCAAGGAAGTGAACATGCACCGCAAGGTGCAGCTGGTCGTGGGCGGCGGCATCCGTACGGGCGCGGACGTGGCGAAGGCCTTGGCCATGGGCGCCGATGCGGCGAGCATCGGGACGGCCGCCTTGATCGCCCTGGGCGACAACGACCCTCACTACGACGAGGAATACAAGAAGCTGGGCAGCGGCGCCGGCTATTGGGAAGACTATCAGGACGGCACCGATCCCGCCGGCATCACCACCCAGACCCCGGAGCTGGCTGCCCGCCTGGACCCCCTGAAGGCCGGCCGGCGCTTGGCCAACTATCTGCGGGTCATGACCTTGGAGCTGCAGACCCTGGCCCGGGCCAACGGCAAGTCCCATGTGCACAATCTGGAGCCCGATGACCTGCGGGCCCTGACCATCGAAGCCGCGGCCATGGCGGAAGTGCCCCTGGCCGGTACGAAATGGATTCCCGGACTGGGCAAGCAAGACTAGGATAGGGCGGGCCGTCCCACGGACGCGCGGCCGGCGGCGGCCATTGCGCTGGGGCTTATGAGGGACAGGCCCAGATGAACCATAGACCCGAGTGAGCGACAACATCCGATAAACAGACGATAGGGGGAGGCCCGACAGCATGGCTAAGGATCTTGCGAAGATCGCTAAGGAAAACGGCATCAAGTATTTTCTCATTTCTTTTGTGGATCTTTTCGGCGTTCTGCGCTCCAAGCTGGTGCCCGCCCGCGCCATCGGCGACATGCAAAAGGACGGGGCCGGTTTTGCCGGTTTCGCCGCCTGGCTGGACATGACACCGGCCCACCCGGATATGTTCGCCATCCCCGATCCCGACAGCTTGATCCAGCTGCCCTGGAAGCCGGAGGTGGGCTGGCTCGCCGGCGACCTGTGGATGGCCGGCAAGGAAGTGGAAGCCTCGCCGCGGGTGGCGCTGAAAAATCAGATCGCTCGGGCGGCCAAGGACGGCTATTACATGAAGTCGGGGGTGGAGTGCGAGTACTTCCTCATTTCCGCCGACGGCACGCAGATTCACGATCAGGCCGATATCCAGGAAAAGCCCTGCTACGATCAGTCGGCCCTCATGCGCCGCTATGACCTGATCACCGAGATCTGCGATTCCATGATCCAATTGGGCTGGGGCCCCTATCAGAACGATCACGAGGACGCCAACGGTCAGTTCGAGATGAACTGGGATTACGACGATTGTCTGCTGACGGCCGACCGCCATACCTTTTTCAAATACATGGTCAAGGCCTTGGCGGAAAAGCACGGTCTGCGCGCCACCTTCATGCCCAAGCCCTTTGCCCATCTGACCGGTAACGGCTGCCACGCCCATGTTTCCCTCTGGGACAAGTCCGGCAAGAAAAACCTGTTTCACGGTAAGTCCGATGAAATGGGGCTTTCCAATTTGGCCTATGACTTCCTGGGGGGCATCGTCCACAGCGCGCCGGCCCTGACCGCGATCTTCAATCCCACGGTCAACAGCTATAAGCGCATCAACGCGCCGCGTACCCTCTCGGGCGCCACTTGGTCGCCCAACGCGGTCAGCTACGGGGGCAATAACCGCACCCACATGATCCGCATTCCCGACCCGGGCCGCTTCGAGCTGCGCCTGATGGATGGCGCCGCCAATCCCTATCTGATGCAGGCCGGCGTCCTGGCGGCGGGCCTGGACGGCATCGAAAACAAGCGGGACCCGGGTAAGCGCCTGGACATCAACATGTACGAGGAGGGCCACAAGGCCAAGGGGCTCAAGAAACTGCCGCTGAACCTGCTGGATGCCATCCGCCTGTTCGACAAGGACAAGGTTCTGCGGGCTGGCCTAGGTGACGAGCTGGTGGACAGCTATGTGAAGCTGAAGGGCCAGGAATGGAACGCCTATTGCCGCTCCATCAGCCAATGGGAGCGGGACCACACCCTGGATTGTTAGGCCTTTGGTCGCGGGGCAGATGTCACCTGCCCCGCCGGGATTTGGAAGCCTCCGGCCCGCTGAGTCCATGCAGCGACCGGGGGCTTCTTCCGTTTTGGCCCTGCCGTGGGCTCCCATTGTCGTTTTTCGACAACTAATCGCGAAAATTGGTTTAGTGTGCGGCGCGGGCCCCGCTATCTTAGCGGCCGCTTCACCCTTAGCGGTCGATTCACTGGGGCCTTTGGACTTTGAGGGGCTGCCGGTTTGCCGTTGGGAAACGGGAAGTCGTAGTGAAAACATCGAATTGAGCGCGCCTTTTTTTGAGGAGGAAACGCAAGATGAACAACGAAGTCATCATCACCTGTGCCGTCACCGGTGCGGCGGATTCGGCGGATAAGCACCCCGGTCTTCCCATCACGCCCAAGCAGGTGGCCGAAGCGGCCATCGAAGCGGCCAAGGCCGGCGCGGCGGTCGCTCATTGCCATGTGCGCGACCCGGAGACGGGCAAGGCGGCCCGGGATCCGGCCCTCTTCGCCGAGGTGGTGGAGCGCATTCGCGACAGCGATACGGACGTGGTGATCAACCTTACCGCCGGCATGGGCGGCGACTGGATGGTGGACCCGCAGAACCCGACCCAGCCGGCGCCGGGTACGGATCTGATCCCGCCCCTGGAGCGCCTGGCCCACGTGGAGGCCCTGCTGCCGGATATCTGCAGCCTGGACTGCGGCACCTTGAACTTCGGCGACGGCAACAGCGTCTATGTGTCTACCCCCGACATGTTGCGCACCATGGCGGCCCGGGTGAAAGAGCTGGGCGTGAAGCCGGAACTGGAGGTTTTTGACACCGGCCATCTGTGGTTTGCCAAGCAGATGATCAAAGAAGGGCTGATCTTGGATCCGCCTTTGTTCCAGATCTGCCTGGGCATTCCCTGGGGCGCGCCGGCCACCACCCTCAACATGAAGGCCATGGCCGACATGATGCCCGAGGGGGCCCAGTGGGCCGGCTTCGGCATTTCGCGCATGCAAATGCCCATGGTGGCCCAGGCCGTTCTCCTGGGCGGCCATGTGCGGGTTGGCCTGGAAGACAACCTTTATCTGGAACGGGGCGTGCTGGCCACCAACGGGCAGCTGGTGGAGAAGGCGGTCAAAATCGTCGAGCTCATGGGCGCGAAGGTGGTCGGCCCCGATGAAGCCCGGGAAAAACTGAAACTGCGCCCGCGGAACTAGCACCCAGTTGTTGGATGGACCGGTGATGATCGTCCTTTACGGCCTGAAAAACTGCGATACCTGTCGCAAGACCTTGAAGGCACTCAAGGCCCAGGGGCGGGCGGCCCGCTTGCATGACCTGCGGGCCGACGGCCTGTCCCCTGAGCTGCTGGACGGATGGATCGCGGCGGTGGGCTGGGAGGCCCTGCTGAACCGCCGCGGCACCACCTGGCGGCAGCTGGATGCGGCCCGGCGGGAGAGTTTGGACGCGGCCACGGCGCGGCAGTTGATGCTGGACCACCCGGCCCTGATCAAGCGACCGGTCAGCCGGATTGGCGACCAGGTTTTTGTCGGTGCCGGCGCGGATTTTCAGGCCGCTGTTGCCGAATGAGTTTTCTCCAAAAAAGGGGCCGACGGCCCCGAATTTAATAGATCTGCAAATCAAACTGCTGCATAAGCGGATTTTACCCCGGCGGATGGGAAGCCACTTATGTCCAGCACGATCCGGTCCGCATGGCCGCTTTTTATCGGCGTTGCCCTCATCATGCTGGGCAACGGTCTGCAGGGATCGCTGATCGGCCTGCGCGCCACCGAGGCCGGCTTCAACTCCACGGCCACGGGTCTGGTCATGTCCGGTTATTTCGCCGGATTCCTCTTGGGCTCTGTCTTCGTGCCCCGGCTGATCACCGTGGTGGGTCACGTGCGGGTTTTTGCTGCCATGGCTTCCGTGGCTTCCGTCGCGGTGCTCTTGCACGTGCTCTTTGTCAACGTGCCGAGCTGGGCCCTGATGCGGGTCACCACGGGGTTTTGTTACGCCGGTCTCTACATCGTGGCGGAAAGCTGGATCAACGAGCGGGCGACCAACGAAAACCGTGGTCAGCTCTTCGCCTTTTACATGCTCTTGACCCTGGGCGGCATGGGCGGCGGCCAGCTGCTGCTGAACATCGACGATGGGTCTGGCGTGGACCTGTTTATCATTTCCTCCATCTTTATCTCGGCCGCCTTGGTGCCCATGCTGCTCAGCGCCACCTCGGCGCCGGCCTTTGAAATTGCCGAGCGGGTTGGCTTGCGCACCCTCTACCGCCTCTCGCCCTTGGGCGTGGTGGCGAGTTTTTTCACCGGCATGACCCATGGCTTGCTGTTCGGCATGGGGGCGGTCTATGCCGACCGGATTGGCCTGCCCTTGGCCGAGATCTCCTTTTTCCTGGGTGCCATCTACCTGGGCGGCATGGTGTTCCAATGGCCCATCGGCTTTCTCTCCGACCGTTTCGACCGGCGCTTGGTCTTGACCTTGGTCACCTTGTTCGCCGCGATCGCGGCCTTGTTCGCCGGCAACCTGGATGCGGAGTCCGGCATTTACCTGCTGATCGCCGCTTGTATTTATGGCGGCATGTGTCTGCCGCTTTATTCCCTTTGTGTGGCCCATACCAACGACAACCTCACCCATGATCAAATGGTCGCGGCCAGCGGCACGCTTTATTTTTGCGTCGGGGTGGGCGCGGCGATCGGACCGGTCTTGGGCGCCTTTTTCATGGGTGAATTCGGGCCCAGCACCTTTTTTGTCTTCCTGGGTTTCCTCAATGCCATTATCGGCCTTTTCGCCGTCTATCGCATGACCCGGCGCACGGCAGTGCCGCTCGACGAGCAGGGCCCGGCGCTGACCATCTCCACCACCGGTACCGCGGTGGCGGCGACCATTTCGGCGGAGCTGGCGATCGAGCAAATGGAAGAGGCGACCGAAGAAGAGGCAACTGGGGAAGGCGCTGCGCCCGACTCAGCGGCTAAAAAAGAGGACAGGACCTGAGCGACCGGGTGGTCGCCGGGACCCAGACTCAGCCGCCGAGGAACAGCTGGCCCACCTTGGGGTTGTCCAGGAGGTCCCGGCCCCTGCCGGCGATGGCGATCTCGCCGGAGACCATCACATAGCCGATGTCGGCGAACTCCAGGCCCTTTTTGGCGTTCTGCTCCACCATGACGATGGTCTTGCCGTCCTTGTGCTGCAGATCGTGCAGGATCTCAAAGACCATGTCGATGAAGCGCGGCTCCAGGCCGATGGAGGGCTCGTCCACCAAGAGCACCTCCGGATCCATGACCAGGGCCCGGGAGATCTCCAGCAAGCGCCGCTCGCCGCCGGAAAGCACCTTGGCCTGGTGCTTGCGCCGGGCGGCCAGCCGGGGATACTTGTCGAACACCATCTCGGCGGCCTTCTTGGCCTGGGCGGGCTGATTCTTCAAAAAGCCGCCCATCCACAGGTTCTCCTCCACGGTCATGCCGGGAAAGACCGACTTGTCCTGCAGGATATAGGCGATGCCGGCCTTCTTGAGCTTTTCGTTGGGGGACAAGCGGGTGACGTCCAGCTTGTCGGCGCCTTGCCCGACCCAAATGTTGCCGGAAAAGATATTGTTGAAGCCGAAGATGGCGTGCAGCACGGTGGACTTTCCCGCCCCGTTGGGGCCGATCAGGCAGAGGGACTGGCGCCGCCCGACCCGCAGGCTGATGTTGTGCAGAATCTCCATCTTGCCGTAGCCGGCATTGAGGCTTTCGATGGTCACATAGGGCTCGCCCGCCACCAGGCCGTCGAGCTTTTCTGGGGTTACCTCCTCGGCGATGGAGGCGACCTGGCGGGTGACCTCGTCGACGGAAATGACCGCGTCGACCCCGCCGGAGCCGTAGCCGCTGATGCCCGGTTTTTCCTTGTCGCTCATCAGTGGGCCCCAAGATAGGCGTCGATGACGCTTTGATTGTTCTGAATCTCTTCCGCCGTGCCCGCGGCCAGGAGTTCACCGTGGGCCAGGCAGTAGATGGTCTCGGCCATGTTCATGATGACCCGCATGTTGTGCTCGATGATCAAAAGGGTGATGCCGAATTCGGTGTTGGCCTTGATGAGCCGGTCGATCAAGCCGTTGATCAGGGTGGGATTGATGCCCGCCGTGGGTTCGTCCAGCAGCAGCACCGTGGGCTCGTTCATCAGCGCCATGGCGAACTCGAGCAGCTTTTGCTGGCCGAAGGAAAGGGAGCCGGACCGCAGGAGGCGCTTTTCGTAGAGGCCGACAAATTCCAGCAGATGCTCCGCCCGCTCCCGGTCCTGGCGGCTGTTGCGGCGAAAGGCATCCAAAAAGCGCATTTTCCGGTGCGGCATGGAAATCAGCATGTTCTCGACGCAGTTCATGGCGCCATAGATGCGGGTTTGCTGGAAGGTGCGCAGCAGCCCCAGGCGGGCGATCTCCGGCACCAGCATGGCGGAGATTTCCCGCCCCTCGTACTTGATGGAGCCCGCGTCGATGGGGTGATAGCCGACGATGGAGTTGAACAGGGTGGTCTTGCCCGAGCCGTTGGGGCCGATCAAACCGGTGATGGCGCCCTTTTCCACGGTGAGGGAAATATTTTTGTTGGCGACCACGCCGCCGAAGGTCTTGGAGACATGGCTGACGTCGATGATGGTGCTCATTCGGACGCCTCCTGTGCTAGGCGGTCCCGCTTTTCCACCCGCATGCCGAACCATTCCGGCTTGCGGTGCTGCAGCCAACCCATGAGGCCGTCCTGGAAATAAACCACGGTGATCACGATGAGGGCGCCGAGCGCAACCCATTGCCAGCCGAGGAAATAATTCCATGTCACTTCTTTAAAGATGTGGAACAGGATGGCTCCGATGACCGGCCCCCACAAGGTGCCCTTGCCGCCCAGGAGCACGCAGACCACCATGAAAATGCCCAGGTTGATGGTTTGATAGGCGGTCTCCAGGGGTTCGAAGTGGATCAATTGGAAGGCGGAAATGGCCCCGGCCACGCCGACGAAAAACGCCGACATGGCCCAGGTCATCAGCTTGTACATCAAGGTGTGCAGGCCCATGGCCTCGGCCTTTTCCTCGTCGTCGCGAATGGCGTTGATGGCGGCGCCAAAGCGGGTGGCATAGAGCCATTTGACGAAGATGAAGAGCACCACGCCGGTGCCGGCGAAGAGGTAGTAGATAAAGAGCTTGGCCGAGTCGAAATCCCCCGGGAACACGGGCAAGGCGATGCCCTGGCCGCCGCCGACCCAGTCCCAGTTGGAAACCAGCTCCCCGGCGGCGATGGCCACGCCTAAGGTGCCGATGGCGAAATAGGGTCCGCGCAGGCCGAACAGCACGTATCCCAGCACCAGGGCGGAAAGGGCGCAGAACACCCCGGCCGCGATGGTGCCCAGCACCAGACCGGTGAAGTATTGGGCATCGGTAAAGGCATACTTCCCGCCGCCCGCGGCGCCGGTGTATTCCCCCACGTCATAGACCAGGCCGATGGTGACCACGGCCGCCACATACATGCCCGTGCCGTAAAAGAAGATGTTGCCCAGGGAATTGTAGCCCATTTGTCCGCCGGTCATGTCCCAGGTGACGGCGACGATGATCATCAGCCACAGGGTGGCCAACTGGGTGCGAAAGGCGGGAAAGATAAAGGGCGCAAAGAGCGTGAAGGCGATGATGAGGGCGTAAAACAGCCACTTTTTTTGTGCCATGGTCATGATCGGCCGCCTATTTCAGAACCTGGCGCACGCGCCGCTGCTGCGCCAGCCGGTAGACCAGAACGACCAGCAAAAGCACCACGGCGATGGCTTGCTGATAGCCGATGCCGAAGATGTGGCTGCCGTATTGCTCGGCCGCGCCGATGCCCAGGCCGGCGGCGATCACGCCGGGCAGGTTGCCCAGACCCGCCGCGGTCACAATGACAAAGGCGCGGATGGAATAGGTGATGCCATAAAAAGGCTGGATCACCCAGACCATGACGATGATGGCGCCGGCCGCGCCGCAGATGGCCGAATTCAGGGAAAAGGTGAAGGCATAGACCTTTTCCGTGTCGATCCCCAGCACCCGGGCGGCGCGGGCGTCTTGCGCCGTGGCCCGGATGGCCTGGCCCATGCGGCTGGATTTCATGAAGATGATGACCGCCGCGGCCAGAGCGGCGGCCATGATGACCCCGATCAGCTTGGCGATGGGCACGTCGATCAGGCCGTCGGCGAAATAGAGGGTCTCGTAGTCCAGCTTCAGGCTCTGGGTGTCCGAGCCGAACAACAGGTTCATGATCTGGGCCATCATGATGGCCAGGCCGAAGGTGGCCAGGAGGGAGGTGAAGAGGTCCCGCTCGATCACCCGAGAAATCACCAGCTTGTAGCAGACCCAGCCGATGCCCCACATGATGACAAAGCTGACCGGGACCCCCAGGAGCGGGTGCAGACCCTGATGGGCGAGCCACCAGGATATGTAGCCGCCAGCGATGACAAAATCCCCCTGGGCCAGGTTTTTCACGTTCATCACGCCCCAGACCAGGGCCAAGCCATAGGCCGCCAGGGCAAAAAGGGCGCCGATCATCACCCCGTCAATAATGATTTTCAGGTTAACGATCGGAAATTCCAAAAGTAACCCGATGTTGCTTATGATCTGATCCATGGGATCAGCGCCTCCCCCGGTCTCCCCCTTCGATCGGCCCAATGGGCCGTCGCTCCCCGGCGCCCGCCGCGGGCGTCGTCGCGCAGCAAAACCGCAACGGCCGGACGTTGACGCTCCGGCCGCTGGGTCTCTTTTTTATCAGTTGGGCTGGCGAGGCCAGTTCAATTCGTGGGAGGCGAATTCCGACGGCGCCACCACGTTGTATTCACCCTCTTGGATCTGCCGCAGCACCATGGGCTTGGCGATGTTGTTGCCCGCCTCGGAGAACTTGATGCCGCCATAGAAGGTCTGCAGGTCGGTTTCCGCGATGGCATCCCGCACCGCTTCCTTGTCCAGGGACCCGGCCCGCTCGAAGGCATCCTTGAAGACGTAAACCGCCGCGGAGGCCTGGGCCGTTTGATACGGCACCTTCTTTTCCGCGTATTCCGGGAAGGCGGCCTTGAACTCTTGCTCATAGTTGGACGCCGAGCCGAAGATCGGATCTTCGTAGGTCAGGGTTTCCGCCCACTGGGTGGAGCACAGGATGTCATTGGCGAAGTCGCCGAAGTTGCCCACTACATCGGCCGCCTCGCAATGGGTGACGGCGATCATGGGCGTGGCAATTTTTTGCTCGCCGATCTGGCGCACGGCGGTGGCCGCGCCCTTGGAATGGCCGGAGACCACCAGAAGGTCGGGCTTGACCAGCTTCACCTTGGTCAGGATGGCGGTCATGTCCGACAGGTCGCGGGGCAGTTTTTCGTCAATGACCACGTCCATGCCGTACTTGGCCGCGTCCTCCATCACGCCGGCGCGGATGTCCAGCGAGAAGGGGTCGTTCTCCACGGCGATGGCCACTTTGACGCTGCTCGGATCCTTGCCCTCTTTTTCCGCCATTTCCGCCGCCAAAGCCACGGCCGAGGCCAAATACTGTTCGGAGGTGGACAGAACGGCAAAGAGGTACTTGTAGCCCTTGTTGAACAGGGAGCGGGACGCGCCCTCCGCCTCAACCATGGGGATCTGATACTTCTCGGTCACCGGCGCGATCGCCTTGGTCAGGCCCGAGGAGTAGGGGCCAAGCATGTATTGCACTTGGTCCTGGTTGATCAAACGTTCCGCCAAGGTGGCGCCACGGTCACCCTTGGATTCGTCATCGTAATAAATGACTTCGAAATTGTAGCATTTGTCGCCGACCTTGATGCCGCCATTTTCCTTGATCTTGTCGATGGCAAATTCGTAGCCGTTCTTGGCATGCACGCCGTTGGTCGCGTATTTGCCGGTCAGGGAAATGGCCGATCCCAGGGTAATGGTTTCGCAGTCCTCGGCTTGGGCGGCCCCGGAAAAGGCCAAGAGAACGCCCGTGGCCAAGGCCACGGCGGTACTTTTTATTTTCATTTTTTCCTCCCAGTTCTTAGTGGGGCAATCATAGTCAAAGACGATTGATCCAGGCAATGGCTTTGCCCCAAACCAAGGAGAAAAAGGTTTGTATTGGAAAACGATACAATCTTAGGATTAAGAAAAAGCCTATCCCCAATCCGGTGTTCGCCCATCCAGTGGGGGTTTTTCCTCGATTTCTTCCGTCTCGACCGGCTCCAAGAGGGTTAAGCTGTGGACTTCCTGGCGACCGAGCTCTTCCTCGACCAGTTCGATGGCCAATTCGGTGCCGGTGATTTCAAGGTCGATGAAGGTCTTGATAAACTGCACCTGGCCGCTGGCAATGGTGAACTTGAGGACGTTTTCCGTGTCGCTTTCCAGAAACACCTCGTAGCGGCCGGGCATGGCATCGCGGTAGAACACCGTGGCGTGCTGGCTGTGCCCGACCAGTTTCGAATTCACGATCACCGCGGGCTCCAGGGCGGTCAGGAGGGGGATATCGGTGCGGTAGAAATAGATCCGGCCCATGCCCTCGCTGGCCTCTGGCAGTTCCCCATGGGTTTCACTGAGGGGCGGACCGACGGCACAGGCGTTTAAAATCAATAAGATAAAGGCCGCAGCCCAGGCCATGGGCTTGGTCTTTAACGGACGTGATTCAGGCTGTCCCGGTCCCATCTCAGTCTCCTTTCGGTGTCGGCGTGACGATGACGGAGCGGTGGATCCCTGTAATCCTTACAGCCAATTGGTCAATTTTTAACTTCCATGATTTAATTTTTGCAGGTGCGAAATATGCTTGCCGCCTTGGCCTTTTACCCCTAAAGTCGCCGCAAGTTATGCTGCAGCGCAATAAGGTGCTGGCGAACAACAGAAATTGGGTCCGCAGATGGAAAACAAACACGGCTATTGCCTTGAAGACCTGGAGCCCGGCATGACCGGCGTCTTTGCTAAAACCGTGAGCGAAGCCGATATCGTCCTGTTCTCCGGCGTATCCGGGGATACCAATCCGGTGCATTTGGATGACGATTTCGCCAAGCAGACCATGTTCAAGGGGCGCATTGCCCACGGCATGCTGTCGGCCGGATTCATTTCCACCGTGTTCGGGACCCAGATTCCCGGGCCGGGCTGCATTTACCTGAGCCAAAATCTGCGCTTTAAGGCGCCGGTGCGCATTGGCGACACGGTGACCGCCCAGGTGACGGTGCGGGAAGTGATCGCGGAAAAGAAGCGGGTCAACTTCGATACCGTGTGTACGGTGGCCGGTAAGGTGGTGCTGGATGGGGAAGCCAGTTTGATGGTGAACCGGCGCAGCGACCTGCAGGTATCTGAGCAAGCGGCCGAATAAGGCCGGCTCCTCCCAGATCAAAGCCCGTCTCGCCGCGACCCCGAAAAGGGGTTTGACGCGACCCCTGCTTTTTGGGCAAAACACGCCGGCAGACTGCCTCACCGGTCCCTTTTGCTATGGCACGGCCCCCAAGGTCCCTGCCCGCGCCAGATCGGCTTTACCGCAGATGGCCCGAGCGGATGTTCTGCTGATGGTCCTAAGGAGGCGGCCGCGTGGTCTTGGCGGTGGCGGCTTTTAAGTGAAAAGGTTTTCTGACATGAGCGTTGATTACAAATCGACGATATTTTTGCCCAAGAGCGACTTTCCCATGCGCGCCAATCTGGCGCAGCGCGAGCCGGAGATCCTGGCCCGCTGGGAGGAGATGGATATCTTCAAGGCCCAGCGCGAGGCCTCTCGCGGCCGGGAAAAG